>JAOUMJ010000015.1 GCA_029881495.1 Nitrospinota bacterium
CTGATGCTCGCTAACGGCAAAGGTGTGGCGCAGGATTACAAGGCGGCGGCGAGATGGTACCGCATTGAAGCGGGGAACGGCAACCCGGACGCTCAGTTCAATCTCGGACTCATGTATCTCTTCGGCATCGGCGTCGATACCGATCATTCTATCGGCGAGAAGTGGATATACATGGCGGGTCAGACGTATGCCGACCAAGGGAGATGGAAGAGGGTACTTGAATCGATCGACGCGATAAAGATATTCAACGATGAGAACCCGCTCGCTAAAAAGTTATACAAAGAGATGTATAACGGCGAAGCAAAAGCGTATTAGCTTTTCCCGATTTCCCTGACTCATTAATTTCCATTCTGCGTCCTGCGGACGCACCACAGACTGAAGTCTGTGCTACCGAAGAATTGAGATCCGAAAATCTGCTGGAGAGATCTAACCCAACGTGATGATGGTGGCCCCTTCGCCCCCCTGCTTCAGCGAGGGTGAACTGCAAGGGGGCGGAGTCTGATAATTTCCAGCCTCCGTGTAGCAATCTCTGCTCTTCAACCCGGACTTGATATTACACGTTTCCAGGCATCCTTATGCGCGTTCAATCTATTGTGTTAATATGTGTACAACTGAACACTTTTAGGAGGAAAAGCTGAATGGCGCAATCAACTACCCTGACAGTCCGGCTCGACGCGAAGCTGAAAAACAAACTCGATAAACTTGCCAATTCTTCAAAGCGCAGCAAATCATTCCTGGCGGCTGAGGCGATAGCAGGTTTTCTTGAACTGAACGAGTGGCAGATAAAGGAAACAAAGGAAGGGATAAAGGAAGCGGATAGCGGGGATTTTGCCACAAACGCGGAAGTAAAAAAAACGTTTGGCAAGCTGACCGGTAATGCGCGTTAGGTGGACAAGAAAAGCGCTGAAAAACCTTGTTGACGAAGCCGAGTTTATTTCGAGGGATAACCCGCAAGCGGCAAAAAAAACGGCAATCAGGATTCAAAAGGTGATCGAGCATCTGGAGAAGAATCCTTCGCTTGGGAGGCCGGGTCGTGTTGCTGGCACAAGGGAACTCATCGTTCCCGGCACCCCGTACATAATTCCGTATCGCGTGAACAAAAAGAACATCGAGATATTAAGGGTCTTCCACACCTCCAGAAAATTACCGGAAGAATTTTAATCTCTTTTTTATGTATAGTCTTTGTTCTTAAAGCTGGCTGGACATCTCTGTATCCCCGCCTTCGCGGGGATTACGCGCCATTATAGAGGGGGTTTTAATTTTCCTGGTGTAACGAAATTGTTTGGTAACTTTTAAATTTCAAGTAGCACGCTTGTCATAAGTACGGTTTTCTGCCAATTTGCAAAGCGTGGATATTCACTGCTAATACTTATAGTAATTATGCTTAGAGATGATATACAAGGGAAGTAATACTTTGCGTCCTGCGGACGCACCACAGACTGAAGTCTGTGCTACCGAAGAATTGAGATCCGAAAATCTGCTGGAGAGATCTAACCCAACGTGATGATGGTGGCCCCTTCGCCACCCTGCGCGGGGGCGGCGGGTGAGAACGATCTTACATAAGATGAGCTTTTCAAGTACTCCTCTATCTTCCCTTTCAGCGGCCCGCGGCCATGGACGATGCGAACGGTCTCGCTTCCGGCAAGAAGGTGCTTATCGAAAAACTGTTCCATCTGCGTAAGCGACTCTTCGAACGTAAGGCCGAGGAGCAACAGCTCATACGGCAGATATTCTTCCGATTCATCGACGTGGATCTTCGTCTCTCTCTTTTTCTTCTCGGGCGGGAGTGCGCCTTCCTTTAAACCGACGACATCGGAGGCGGCAAGGGTCATCTTTATTCCGCCGGACTGAACTTCGACCTTCCCCCCTTCGGCTTTCTTTACGAGTTGGGCCCTTCGGTCGAGCGGTATTATCCAGACGTTCCCCCCGGCGGGAACATCCTCAAGCGGTATAGATTCCGGCGTTCTGCTCTCCCTTACGATGACGTTCTCCATCTCTTTCAGCTTTGAGGAGGTCTTCCTTTTGTCCTTCAGCTCCGCCTCCTCCGCTTCGTCTATCATCGCTGAGAGTTTCGTTTTCGCTTTCCTTACTTCGTCTTTTAACAGCCTTCGCTTTTCGTCTTCGAACGCCCTGGCGTTCCGGTTAGACTCCTCAAGATTGGCGGCGAGCTCCTTTTCAATCCTTTCCGATTCAGCGCGACTCCGCTCGTACTCTTCTATGGTTCTGTCGAGCTTGTCCGCCTTCTCCTGAAGCGCCTGAAGCGCGGACTGGTAGATATCCTGCGTGGAATCGAGCATCGACTTGGCGCGTTCAATTATCTCTGGCGGGAGTCCGATGCTAGCGGCGACAGCGAGCGGATAGCTGACGCCGGGATGCCCCTTTTCAAGTTTGTATGTAGGTTTCCCCTCCTGGCTGAAACCCATCGCGCCGTTTACCATCTCCGCGCTCTCCTGCGCCGCTATCTTCAGGTCGGGTAGGTGGGTGGATACGAATACCTTGCATCCGATGCCGATGAAGTGTTCGAGCACCGAGAGGGCGAGCGCCGACGCCTGTCGCGGGTCGGTGCCGTTCAGTATCTCGTCGATGATTATCCAGTCCCCCCGCTGAACGCCGAGGGCCGCTTCCTTTATACCGTTCAACTGCGCGGAGAATGTGGATTCCCCCTCTTCGACCGACTGCTCGTCGCCGACCATCGCGAAGAGGTTCTTCGTGAACGGGAAGGTTGTCCCTTCTCCGCATGAAGGGAATATTCCGCACGAGGCGAAGACGACGGAAAGGCCTGCGGATTTGAGTAGCACCGTTTTGCCGCCAGCGTTCGGCCCGGAGATGACGAGCGCCATCTCGTTCTTTGCCATCTCCACGCTGTTGGCGCGGGGATTCTCGCCGCGGAATACCATCATCGGATGGGTTATCTCCCTCAATATTATCGAGCCGTCATCGGAGAAGAGCGGTCTCTTCCCCTTGATCCTTATGGAGAACTGCGCCTTGGCGGAGATCGCGTCGATGCGCCCCATCACGAGATAATTTCTCTCTATCTCGTCATGGTTGTCTTTCAACTGCTGCGCCGCGAGACGAAGGAGACGGTATATTTCCACCTCCCTTTCGCTTAACGCTTCCTGCAGGGAGTTGTTCTCCCTTATTAGTTCCTGCGGTTCCATGAACGCGGTTTTATCCGACGCCGAAATTCCATGTATTATTCCGGGGAAGATGTTTTTGTACTCCGCCTTTATCGGGAGGACTATTCTGTCGTTCCTTATGGTGACGTATGTATCCTGGAGTATGTCGACTATCTCCTGCTTTTTCAGGAAGGAGTCCGCTTTTTCCCTGATATGTTTTTTAAGGGAGTTTATCCGTTCCTCGATTTCAATGAGCGCCGCGCTCGCGGTCGGCTTTACCTTGCCGTCGTCGCCGAAGGTGGCGTCGAAGAAACCGGCTGTCTCTTCCAGCGGGTTCAGCTCCCCGATGATCTTCATGATCACGCCGTTCTTGAGTGCGGGATCCGAATGGAAACCGTTCAGGAGTTTAAGCTGTCGCCAGAATGAGATTATTTTTTGTATATCGTCCGGCTCCGGGAGGAGGCCGCGCGATGTTTTCTTGAGAAGCGAAGCGGGATTTTCCACCGGGGAGGGGAATATGTTTATGCCGGAATTGAATATCTCTCTTAATTCGCCTGTTTCGTCGAGAAGGGTTTCCGCTTCGTTCCTTGTTTTGGCCGGCTTGAGCGAACGGCAGATATCAGCTCCGGTTTCCGTTTTGCAAAACGAAGCGACCCTCTCGCGAACGTCGTCGAACTCAAGAGCGCGCGCGGAACGGGCGAAGATACCTTTTTCCCTGACTGATAATGAGTTCACTTTGATGATTCGGGGTTTTCAGGCTTTTGTGCCGGATCGCCGTTCGTCCCTTTTTTTTTGAGACGCTCGGCGGTTTGTCCGTATGCGATGTAGTTAAAAAAGATCGTCAGCTTCACGGCGAGATATATCCCGGCTATCAGGACCGGAAGCATCCAGGCGCCGTTCACTCAAGCCTACAGTACCGGGGCGACTTCTTCCTTATGGAAGGTTTCAATCTCGTCCCCGACTTTGATGTCGTTGAATTTGTCTATTCCGATGCCGCATTCAAAGCCGTTTTTGACTTCCTTCGCGTCGTCCTTGAACCGCCTGAGAGACGAGATTATCCCTGTGTGGATGACAACTCCGTCCCTGATGATCCGGCATTCCGCGTTTCTTTTCATGACGCCGGAGACAACCATGCAACCGGCTATCGTACCTATCTTCGAGGCCTTGAACACGTCCCTTATTTCCGCCTTGCCAAGAACTACTTCCACAAATTTCGGCTTCATCATGCCTTTTACGGATGCTTCCACATCTCCGGTGATCTCGTAAATTATGGTGTACATCCTGATCTCAACCCCGGTTTTATCGGCAAGGTCCTTTGCCTTTTCGGTTGGGCGGATGTTGAACCCTATGATGATAGCGTCCGACGCGTCGGCGAGCGATACGTCGGACTCGGTTACCGCGCCGACGCCGCTGTGTATGACGTGTATCTTCACTTCGGTGAATTCAAGTTTTCCAAGAAGTTCCTTTACACCTTCCACGGAGCCTTGGGTGTCAGCCTTTACTACCAGCTTAAGTTCCAGCGTTTCCCCTTCGGAAACCATCTCAACGATGTTTTCGAGGCGAACATGCTTTTTATCCAGTCTTTTTTCGCGGAGCGCGTCCTCCCTTGTCTGCGCAATCTGCCTTGCGCGCCTTTCGTTTTCAACGACGGTGATGACTTCGCCCGGATCGCAGATATCGTTCGCGCCGAGAAGTTCAAGCGGTGTTGAAGGGCCGGCGGAGTTTATTTTCTGCCCGCTGTCGTTTATCATCGCGCGTATCTTGCCGTGTGTATTCCCCATGACGAACGGATCGCCTATCTTCATCGTGCCGGAGGTGATAATGATGGAGTGTACCGGGCCGCGTGTTTTATCGAGTTTTGATTCGATGACCACAGCGTGTCCGTTCGCGTCTGGTTCCGCCCTCAATTCAAGCACCTCGGCCTGGAGGAGGATCATTTCAAGAAGAGTATCTACACCCGTACCTGCTTTTGCCGAGACGTTGCAGAAGATGTTCGTTCCGCCCCAGTCTTCAGGAACGAGGCCGTATTTGGTCAGTTCCTGTTTTACCTTTTCCGGCTGAGCGCCAGGTTTGTCTATCTTATTTACAGCGACGATTATGTTTACGCCAGCCGCTTTTGCGTGGTTGATAGCTTCAACGGTTTGCGGCATCACGCCGTCATCCGCCGCGACGACGAGGACGACCATGTCGGTAACCTGCGCGCCTCGTGCGCGGAGGGCAGTGAAAGCTTCATGGCCGGGAGTATCCAGAAAGGTTATCTGTTTGCCAGAAACGTTGATGCTGTACGCGCCTATGTGCTGTGTGATTCCGCCCGCTTCTCCGGATGCAACGGACGTTTTCCTTATGGTGTCGAGAAGCGAGGTCTTTCCATGGTCGACATGCCCCATGACCGTTACGACAGGAGGACGTATCGGGAGGTGAGAGGTGTCTGCCGCCTCCTTTTTTACAACTTCAGTTTCTTCGACAGTTTTTACCTTGATGGTATAGCCAAGTTCCTTTGCGATGTCCTGGGCAAGATCGACGCCAAGCGTCTGGTTCACCGTGACAGCGGTTCCTTTCAGGAAGAGTGTTTTGATGATCTCGTTTACAGATAGGTGCAGCTTGTCCGCGAACTCCTTCACCGTAATAGCCTCGTCGATAACTATCTGCCGGGCCTCTTTCTCCTTTTCCGCCTTTTCTTCCTCTGCAATGAGCCTTTCAAGCTCACGCATTTCTTCAGACTCTTTCTTTCTCGCTTTAAGATCTTCGACAACCTTTTTCTTGGCGTCTTTTATCTTTTTTCGCTCATTTTCAGCCGCCTGCCGTTTTTCTTCTTCATCCTTTTTTCTGGTAGCGTCGGAAACCGGTTTTTCTTCGGCTTTTGGCGGAGCTTTGACTTCGACAGGTTTTACTGCCGCCTCCACCTTTGCGGGCTTTTTGGCCTCGACCGCCTTGGCGGCAGGTTTTTCCTCAGGTTTCTTAATGTCTGTCTCTTCCGCGGCCTTTGCCGGTTTCGAGGACTTGGCCGCCGCTTTTTTGGCAGTTTTCTTTGCAGCGGTTTTCGCAGCCGGTTTTTTCAGATTTTCCGGAAGTTTTTTGCCAAATGTGCCGGCAATTTTCGAAGCTGTTTCGTCGTCTATAGCCGATGCGGCTACCTTATCCTCTATTCCGAGTTTTTTAAGCTCGGCGATAACATCCGCGCTTTTTAATCCCAGTTCTTTAGCTAGTGCACTGACTCTCATTTACCCATCCTTCTTTTGAACGAACCACTATAACATATTTATGCCTCGTGTGAAGGGAGGTTTAAGTTTAATTAGTTGGCGAATGAAATCCGTTAAAACTGAAAAAGGTGCGTTGGGAGGGGAGTTTTATCTGAATTTCATGGCGGCGGAGTTGGCAAGAACGTCACACCGTTCGTTTTCCAAGTGACCGTTGTGTCCCCTTATCCATTTCCAGGTTATCTTGTGGGGCGAGGCAAGTTTATGCATCTCCTCCCATAGCTCGCGGTTCTTGACAGGTTTCCTGCCGGCGGTTTTCCAGCCGTTTTTTATCCACCCGGTTATCCATTCAGTCATCCCTTTCTGTACATATTGGGAATCGGTTGTAACGGTAATGACGGAAGGCTCCTTGATGGTGCGTAACGGCTCAATTACCGCGGTAAGTTCCATAATGTTATTTGTGGTGTGGGGCTTCCCGCCGGAAAATTCCTTTTCACCCTCCGGTGTTCTAAGGATGGCCCCCCATCCACCGGGACCAGGATTTCCAAGGCAGCTTCCATCCGCGAAGATTTCAATATTTGGCATTTCAATTAGTCCCTTTTTTGCGGTTTAACTACGGGATCAGAAGTCGAAATCAACCTGCAGGGAGGTGAGGTTTGCTTTTACAGGCGACACCATTTCGTCGTTGTAGCGAACGTAGGCAATGGTAAGGGTGGCCGCTTCTGAAAAGGACCATGCAAAACCGAAGCTGAGCGCGCCGTAAAGAGAGTTTGTGGCCATGTAATCGATACCGAACCAGAGTTTTTCGTTTATGTCCGGCATTCTCCTGTCGAATCCGATCATCGTCCCCTGGTTATCGATCTTGCCGTTCCTGTCCTTGAGGAGATCCTTGTTGCCTATGAAATATCCCCCGGTGAAACGCCCGATGAAGGAGAAGGTTTTCGCAAAGCCTCCGTAGACGATGTTGTAATCGGTGCGTTGCAGGCGGAGCCCGAAATCGTAGCCGCCGAAGAAGAGCGCCGGCATGAAGTCGTTAATGGAGCCTTCCGGCGAGACGAATTTCACGTTGAAATATGCCGGATCCTTTGAGACCTCCCTCAGGTCGACCCCTATCTCTGTCTGCAGGACAACGGCATCGTAAGTGCCAGCCGTAAGGCCGTATGTGGCGGGCAAAGCGCCGCCGCCGCTTTTGGGAGGGACGAAAAAGGTAGTGTTGTTGTCGATGCCGAGCCGGAAAGTTCCAAAAGGCTGTACGTCGCCAGAAGGTATCCTGATGATGTTCGACGGCGTGGCGAAGACAGCAGGTGGGAGAATAGTGAGAGCAAGAAAAGCAAGTAAACAACTCTTTTTCAAAGAGCCTCCTTTTCGGCACAGGACGAAATAGTCAAGGTTGGTACGTTGATCGTCTTTCGGCCATTACTCATCAATTGAAATAGGTATTCCATATTTTAATATGTTGTATTGTATTTCATGAGTACGGCTGTGTCAAATCTTTTTAGAGTTAAATATATGGCAGGGATTGTGGCGAAAAACCGAGCCGGTAAAACCGGAGAGGGAGGGGGGGGGAATTCAAATTTCAATCAGGGGGGTTGTGGCCCCTCTGATATTCATATCTAGTAGGCTACGGATGAGCCGAGGAAGAGGAGTATTGAGTTCATATTTGCGTCGGCAATCGGTTCGTTCCCTTTTTGAGCCTGACCGGCTCCGAATCCGTAACTGAATCCTGCGGAGAGGGAAGTTCCTTTTGAGAAGTGAGTAAGGCTGGCGGAGAGGCCATAGAGGTCTATATGTTCATCGGATCCTTCCTGCCCAACGGGGTAGGTGTTTGTCATATCGTTGAAGGCGCCTGCCCTGAGGGCCCATGTGTCGGCCAAATAGTATTCCATTCCGATCGAGTAGTTCGAGACAGCGATTTTCGGATTTATAGATAATTCCTTATTCCCCTTGGTTTCGCTGTAATAGTTGTAGTCGAAAGAGATAAGGAGGGCATTGTTTGGGAACCATGCTATCCCGAGGGCGATCTTTGTCGGCAGTTCCCTTTGTTCCGTCGATTTAGTGCGAATTTCCCTGGTCAGGATATCGTTATCGAGTCTGTAGCCAAGCAGGGATAAAACTGTAGTGAGCGTATCCTGGCTCCAGGGTACCGGGAATGCCGGGCCGCCGTACGCAGTTTCAAGATTGGATTTGAGAATTGTCAGCTCTTCCTCTGAAAGCCCTTCTTTGTACACCTGTTGGAACGCGGTCGGCGACCAGTAGACGGTAGTTTTTGAAATTGACATCCCGAAGGAGAACTTTCCTTCCGCCGGTGTCCACATAATGCCGAGCAGAGGCCTCGATCCGTACTCTTCAGTTTCGAGGTAGGTGTTCTGCCAGATATTTTTTTTATTGGTTTTTGTGAGGAAGAGGTTGTTTATGACCTGTTTATTTCGGTGATGCAGGTAGAGGGTGAGGCCGATCGACAAAGTAGGTGTGACCTGCATTGAGTATGAGGGGCCGGCGTTATACGAGCTGTCTTCCTTGTTAAAGTTGATAGCGAAAACGTCGTAGCGCGATGTAGGTCTTTCGAATATCTGGTCCTGGTCCTCCAGAACGGAGTCGGGAACGGCATATGAAAATCCGAGCACTCCCGGCCCCAGCGGCTGTGTTATCCCGAAGAAGTTTGGCAGGAGGATGGAGGATGTTCTGACCCAGCTCTGGTTTCCGATCGCGTTTTCATATGTTGTGAGGGAGGCGTAAAAACCGTTTGTTGAGACGTTGAGATTTTTTCCGGCCCCGTATATTACACCGGCAGGATTGTAGTATAGCCCGGTAGAATCGTCTGATATTGCCGTGTAGGCGCCTCCCATGCCGGCAGGTCTTTCCCCAACTACGATATTTGTATAGTGTTCTTCTCCAGCGAAGGCAGGTATAAAAGCTGAAAAGGTAAAACAGAAAAGGAGAAGCGCTCCGATACCCCCGATATTAACCTTTTTTGAATCTATTAAAGCGTGCGCTCTCCGTTCTAAACTCGCCACCTGATAACCCCTCATTTTGAATTGTCTCTTCCACCCACTTTATCCTATTAGAGAATGCCGGATGTAATTTAATTAGAGATGATACCTTATTGCTCTCGGCTTTTTCCATTCGGCGGAAAAGGTTTGCCAGCGCTTCGGGATTATAGCCAAGTGAAGCGGCGAGCATAATGCCCAGCGTATCGGCCTCCTGTTCATCTTTTTGGGCGTAACCATTCTGGAAGAGGACATTCATGGCATTATCCACGGCCTGCGTAAACGCGACTGTCATGGTTTCACCGCCCCCGCCGATGAGTTTGCCGAGACTTGCTTCGCTGCTACCGCTTTTACCTCTTATATTAAGTTCCTTGACGATATGTTTTTGAGATATGTGAGTGATCTCGTGCGCGATCGTGGCTGCCAGTTCCGCCTCGTTCTCCATAGCTTCAATCGCCCCTTTTGTGATGAATATATATCCTCCTGGAGCGGCAAAGGCGTTTACTGTCGGAGTATCCAGAATTCCGACCTTGAACTGTAATTCCGGCCTGTTTGAATTTTCTGCCAATGACCGGGCTATCAGATTGCAGTAACGGGTAAGGTTGTCGTTTTTATACAGGGAGTAGCGGCCAATAATTCTCGCGGCAACTTCCCGGCCGAAGACGATTTCCGCCTTTATGTCGTCTTCGTTTGTCCAATCTATCTGATTGTGCGCCCTTGCACGCGCCCTTGCGGAGTTTTGCGCGTCGGCGATGGCGGAGTAGGAGATGGAAACAGCCATGAAAATAAGGCTAACTGTAAGGGTGCTTGTTCCGATTATCAGGTTTTTTTTCTTCATCCGATTCAATTCCCGGTTTTGTTGAATTCCTCAACCTCTTCATCGGAGATCTTATCGGTGAAATTTTCAAGCCTGTTAAGAGTGTTGTAATCGGCCTTTTCCTGATCGCTCCGTCTTTTTCTGTCCTTTTCGGAAAGCCCCCTCGCCGCCGCGGCTGATGTAACAGCGGAAGCCCTTCTTCTCGATTTGTCTTCGAGATTTTCCGTTGCCTCGGTGATAATGGAAACTCTTTCCATAGGTTCATTTCTGGATACATTCAGCTGGTTGATCCAGCCGGTCATGTCGCCTGTTTTTACCTGGTACCATCCTTTCCCCTTTTCGATCACCTCAAGCTGGTCCCCTCTTTTAAGGGTGCCTGTAGTTTCGGCCTTGAATGAAGGGGAGTTCATGATTTTTGCGGATTTGCTTTGCACATAAAGAGTATCGGCTGCGGATGCAATATATGAGGATAGAGAGATAATAGATAGTATCAGTAGCCGTTTCATTTCCTGGTCTCCAACATAAAATAATCCTCTCGACAGCTCCACTTATGTCGATTTAAAAATTGTCAACGTCCTCTATTTTCCCTCTTCCATACCTTCGCATCTCCTGATGAAAACTTCCCTTATAGGCGATTCTTTCATGGATCGGTAAATTTCGAGAGCTTTTTTCATCTCTCCATTCGAATAGAGCTCATACGCCGTATCCGAGGTTTTTACCAATTCCCAAGCCCTTTCAAGAGATTTCTCATCATCGAAACCTATTGCTTCATATATGCCTATCATATCACGCTTTCCCCGAACTTGTACCTTGTCCAGAATTCTGCACGGCAGGACATCCTTTATTTCGCGATATGTGAATTCCGAGATGATTATCGGAACAGGGTATTGTTTATTCAGGGATTCCAGCCTTGAGGCGAGGTTTATCGTGTCGCCGATGACGGTATAGCTGAGCTTTTTTTCGGAACCGATGTTCCCGAGTATTGCCGGTCCGGTATTGATTCCTATTCCTTGCATTACCGTGAAATCGACCCCCATTTCCTTGATTTCAGCGTTGACGGCATCCATTCTGGCGGCCATTTCAATGGCGCTTCTCACAGCCATTTCAGCGTGGTTTTTAATCTTTAGCGGCGCTCCCCAAAACGCCATGATAGCGTCGCCGATAAATTTATCGACGGTACCCTGATTTTTCAGAATGACATCGCACATCCTCGATAAATAGGAATTCAGCATTTTAATAACCATTTCGGGCGATGTTTTATCGGAGAAGGCGGTGAATCCGCGGATGTCCGTAAACATTATTGTTAGATTGACCTCTTCTCCCTTGCCAAGCGCGGCGAAATCCTCGATATTCTCCGCCATCTGGTTCAGCACTTCTGGTGAAACATACTGGGAGAACATCTTTTTAACGCGCAATTTTTCCCGTCCTTCCGTTGCGGCAAGAAAGGCAAAGGCAGTGGCGCCTGAAAAAACTATCGACCCCGCAGGCGGCATCAGCTCCATCAGGAAATTTCCGTTAAAAGCGTAGATGTAGGCACCAACCCATCCGCCAAGGCAGGCAAGCGGCAATGCAAGTTTATCCCTGAATTTTCCGAGATAGAGGACTGCAAGAGTACAGATGATCGAGAAAATAATGATAAATACGAAAGTTGTTTTCCGGTCAACGTAGGAGAAAAAATCGTTATCGATGTAATTGCTGGCAAGCGACGCATGAAGGTAGACCCCCGGAGTGAGAGGGGAGATGGCTGTCGGTTTAAGGTCTTCAACTCCGACGGCGCTAGCGCCTATGTAGACGATCTTGTCCCTGAACTCATCCGGATGCACGAGCAGGGATTCAATGTCGCCGCTTTTTATCATCTGTAGCGAGGAAAAAAGTCCGCTTATAGAGAAGGGGTTTATTTTTCCGTAAGGATTGATGATTATTTTTCCTTCCCTGTTTGTCGGGATATTTTTATCTCCTATCCTTATCCGTTTCTTTTCAATTTCTATCTTTTCGCCACTCAATAGAGGCGCGATACCGGCAACGGGAAAATATTTTCCATGATATTCCCTGAAAGGCCTTGTCTGTCTGTATATTCCGTCTTCGTCCGAAGTGAACTCAACAACCCCTATCCCCTTGGAGGCCATTGCCAGTTCGTAGATAGGGGTGTAATAATTATTTGCTTCCCCGTGATGCTCGAAATTTATTGATACTTCAGGGAGGGAGAAGTTATCGGCAAACTCCTTCGGGAGCGGCCTGTTGAGCAGGGTTTTGTTCTTTTCATCTTCCTTGTCAACCAGCAGCTGCATTGCATGGAATACGTTTCCCGAGTCGTATGTCGCAAGGACAAGCGCCCTGTCGTTTGGGCCTATCTCCCCGTCATCAAGCGTCTCCTGATTTTCGGCGAACATGATATCGAAAAATACCGCTCGCGGCTCACCCATCGCAAGGAACTCAAGAAGGTCGGAGTAGACCGCTCTTGGCCACGGCCACCTCCCGACAATGGAATTAAGAGCCTGAAGTGACGCTTCATCTATCAGGATCACAACCACGTCCTGTGTGGTTTCCAGGTTGCCCCTCAACTGCCTGGCAGTTGCGTCAAATGCAATATGTTCCAGACGTATAAAGGAGTCCGATACATATAGGAAGACGGCAAGCAAGGTATTGCCAATGACAAGGAGTATGGAGACCTTTCTTTTTCTTTTATCTTTCATATCAAGGGATTAATTATAGAAACCGGATGGCATGAATGTCCAGCATGAGGCGGTGTGCGGGAAACGGCTGTTTCTATTTTTCGCCTGCCAGAGCTTCGGCGATATTGAGAGTGTGATCCTTGACTCGTCTGTAATCGTTGATCATGTCCGTGTATGCCATAGTAATGAGCGGCTCTATTTTCTGGTGTGAAAGCCTTTCGATATGATGGGTTCGGGTTTTTCTGACTTTATGGTTGATAGCTTCTGACAGAGTGTGCGCCCTGCTGATCACCTGTTTCTGTTTTTGCGCGTAAGCGTTTGTTATCAACTCCATGTAGGCAAGCGTGTCATCATGAAGGCTGGATATGGCTTGAAGTTCTTCCGCCGGAAGTTTCATATTGTTGTCCCTGAGCCTGAGATGGAGCTTCAATATTTTTTCTATGTAATCGCTTATCGACTCGTATTCGTCGGCGATTCTCAGCTGTTGGCGCGCCTCTATGGTGATTTCGTGAGGAAGACCCGATGAGAGGAGTTCGGTAAGGAATACTGACACTTCGTTTTGCAGGCCGTCCAGTATCTCTTCCTTGTGGAATACCTTGGTAGCGGACTTCTCGTTCAATGTTTCACCGCCGATGGCGTCCTTCAGGTTCGTCATCATCCTTGTCGCGATCCTTCCCATTTTCACTATCTCAATATGCGCGTTATCAATGGCGATGAGCGGAGTGTCTATTATCATCGGATCAAGATGTGTTGTGTAGACTTTCCCGGCAACCTCCTTGTCGGGCGCAAGCCACAGGAGGAGCTTTTCGAAATATGCCACAAACGGTATGAAGAGCGCCGTGTTGGTGACATTAAAACCGGTATGAACAATCGCGATTCCCGCGATTATGAACGGGAAGGTTTCATGGTTGTCCACCATCAGCATCGTATTCGGATCCGTACCTAGGAATCCTTTTATAATATCAATATATATTCTGAATACGGCCGTTATCCAGAGCACCCCTATAACGTTAAAGATGATATGCGCGTATGCAGCCCGCTTGGCGTTGGTTGTTGCGCCAAGCGAAGCCAGGAATGCGGTGATCGTAGTACCGATGTTTTCGCCAAGCACCAGCGCGGCGGCCGATTCAAAATGGATCACTCCTGTTGATGCCAGGCTCATGGTTATGGCAAGGGTTGCCGAAGACGACTGTACAATAAATGTGAGAATACACCCGATGAACGCAAGTTTCAGCACCCCGAAATAGCTGTCTGCCTCGAAAAGCGAAAACCACGCCACAAATTCAGGGAGGGATCGCATCGGTTTGAATCCGTCTTTCATCAGTTCGAGGCCGAAAAATATCATCCCGATCCCCATTATTATCATTCCTATAAAACGGAATTTCTCATTTTTGGAAAAAAGATAGAAAAACGAGGCGAATCCAAGCATCGGCAGGCCGTATTTTCCTATTTTGAGAACAAGTATCCAGCCTGTAATGGTCGTTCCAATGTTGGCCCCCATTATGATCCCGAGTGATTGAAACAGCGTCATGACGCCGCTGTTCACAAGGCCTACTGTCATAACCGTAGTTATGGAGCTTGACTGTACAAGACATGTGAACAGAATGCCGACCGCAAGGCCGGAAAGCCTGTTGTTCGTGACAGAGCCGATAAGCTTGCGGAGCCTGCCACCAGCGACGGATTGTACTCCGTCAGACATGTATCTCATTCCGAGGAGGAAAAGGCCAAGCCCGCCGGCTGCCTGAAAAATCATTGTGGTTATCAGCTTATAATCCAATGTCAGATCTCCCGGTTAAGATTTGTTTTCCATGCTGAAGCGTAATTGGCAATAACATATAACATCCTTTTGGCGCGGACAACTTATATATTTTTAAACCGGCGGCAGAATAACTCATGTTGAACCTCGTATTTTGGAAAACGGAGGTTTTGTGCAGGTTTGATGCTAAAAGAGGCGGAATATTCTAGGAAAAGCGAAACGCCTTTTCGAAGGTATTCCGTTCCTTGTAGGGACCGATGACGGAGAGTTTCATCTGGTCGTCCACGAAATATTTCTGCGCCACGGCGTTAACTTGCTCGATGGTAACGGCGTCGATCTCTTCCGCTATCTCTTCCGGCGTTTTTATTCTGTTGTAGAGTATCTCCCTCATGCCGTAGAGGGTTGCCACTCGCCTGGTATCTTCAAGCGCGAGGTCTGTATGCCCTTTGATGTTCTCCTTTGCGCGTGTAAGCTCCTCGGGAGTAACTTTCTCTTCCCTTATTTTCCTTATTTCCTCCATCGCGCATTTGATGGCCTCTTCCACCTTGTCGAGATTTACGCCGGCGCTCACCTGGAAAAGCCCCACATCCTCGTACATGTTGAGGCTGGAGTTGATGTAATACGCCAGGCCTCTCCTCTCCCTTATCTGGTAGAAGAGCCGGCTGCTCATCTGTCCGCCGAGGATGGTATTTAATACCCTGAACGGAGCCACGTCTTCATGTTCCGCCCTGCATCCGTATGTTCCGAAAATGAAGTGCGCCTGTTCCGTCTCCTTGTTCCGCAGGTAGATGCGGTCGGTATCCATTTTTTTAAACGGCTCCGCCTTTGCAGGCTCCCCACCTTTGTCGAATTTGAAATACTTGCGGCATAGAGCCTCATGCTCTTCCGGAGAGATCCCCCCGGCGGCGGTGATCACGCTGTTTGATCCATAGTAGAAGCGCTCATGGTGTTTCACGAAATTATCCCTTGTCATGGAGGTAACTGTCGCTTCCGGCCCGGCGATATCCCACCCGAGTGGCTGGTCGCCGAGAATCAGGGAGTGATAGTCGAGGTTTACCTGGCTCATCGGGTCGTCGTGGTACATTCGTATCTCTTCCACGATCACCCCGCGTTCCCGTTTTATTTCATCTTCGTCGAATTTGGAGTTTAACAGCATATCCGAAAGAACGTCATAGGCTGTCTCCTTTTTGGCAGTCGATATCTTTACGAAATAGCCTACCATCTCCTCGCTTGTGAAGGCGTTGAAGTTCCCGCCAGCCCCGTCAATAGCGCTGGAAACCGCCATCGCGTCCGGGTATCTCTCTGCACCCTTGAAGAACATATGCTCCATGAAGTGGGATATGCCGTTGTCTTCCCTCGTTTCATACCGGCTACCGGAACGGACGAGTATCATCAAGGTAAGCGACCTGGATGTCGGCACTGGTATCGTGAGGCAGCGGAGTTTTCCGTCGAGGATCGTCTTTGTGTGTTCAAACATCTTTTTTGCCATTGCGCACGATTATAACCCTTTAAATGATGAATGTGTGAAATGGTTCATTTGAACTATTTTTGTTTGAGCCTCAAATGTTGTTAAATGGGAATAGGGAAACGTATGTTGAGTATCGATAGATAACGATACATAACGCCTTTGGACAGTAAAGCGGGGTGATTAACATCTGTTTCATATTCAGTTTTTTTCCAGCGACAATCTGGTTTGTCATTGGCTATATAGTCCTTGCCGTCTCTTCGAGGACTGAAGGGAATATTCAAAAATTCGGGCGCATCCTGGCTTTTTGGGTTTTCACCCTTGCTTCGATGATCCCTGTTATCGGAGCGTATTCCACCCTTTCGGGCGACTGCCCCATCCTCGACATCCTCTCCCTCCTCCGTGAGATGTAGGAGATCCTTTCCCTCTCAGGCGAAGCGGGTGAGGTCGGTGAGTTCCAGGTGAGGGGAGATGTCCTCGCCGAGGAAGCGGCCGCCAACCTTTTCGGCGCGCGCAGGGGAGTCGGTTACGAAATACTGCCGTTTCCCCCCCTTGGTATCGCTGAGGAGTTTGAGGCTTCCTAATGTATCGCGCAGTTTCTTTGCAACGGCGCTGGCAGAATTTATCAGCTTGATCTCATCCCCGCAGACCTTCGCTATCGTCTTTTCAAGCAAGGGGTAATGGGTACAACCGAGTATCAGTGTGTCCACCTTGCCGGGGAACTCTTCGAGGTAAACGCGGGCTACGTCTTCGGCAATTTTGTTATCTGTCCACCCCTCTTCGGCGAGAGGAACGAACAACGGGCATGCTTTTCCTACGACCTCCTTTGCCCCATGTTCTCTGAGGAGGGTGTCATACCTTCCCGATTCTATCGTCGCATTCGTTCCGATCACCCCTATCTTTCCGGTGACCGTGGATCTCATCGCCTCTTCTACGCCGGGTTCTATCACGCCGAGTATCGGCAGATCGAAGCTCTCCCTCAGGATCGGGATGCTTGTCGCCGACGCGGAGTTGCAGGCGACCACGACGGCCTTTACTCCATGCGAGATAAGGAAGCGGCAGTTCTCCATCGAGTACCGTATTACCGTCTCCTTCGATTTCGTTCCGTATGGAACCCTGGCTGTATCGCCAAGGTATAGAAGTTCCTCGTTCGGTAAAAGCTCCCCTAGCGCGTGCAGGACCGTAAGCCCCCCTATGCCGGAATCGAATATCCCTATCTTCTTTTTACTGTCGCTCATTCCGGGATCTCCTTGAGCCATGTAGAAACGGTTTCGCGGGAAATAGGCCTCTTGAGGTCTATATGACCCGCTATTGTTTCTATCTCCTTCCCCTCTACCAGTATTTTCACGGAGCGGACCTCGAAGTTGGAAAAAACGGTCCTGCATATTGAGGCGACCGTGAGTGTCTCGGTCCATACTCCGCCGGGGTGTTCCTTTACGATCTCCCCGCTGAAGTCTATGTAGACTATCAAAGTTGCGTCGATAAATATCCGCTTCACCTTCGTGTTTTTCGGAACGGTTCGGGTATATTCATGCTCCCCTGCTATCAGCGATTCGAGCACCGATTTGATCTTCTCCTCGTCGAACTCCTCCCACGGCATCTTGATGGTGACCGGCACGAGCCTCCCCTCATTTTCAAGATAGATGTAATACCCCCTCCGCGAGCTGTCGTGGTGTGGCAAGGGGAGGACATCCTGCGATAAGGCAAAACCTTGCAGAAGTGAAACGCAGATTAATAGCGATAGTGTGCTTCTGGAAAACTTCATCTGTTGATACCGTATTCGAGGAGGGCGCCATAAACCGCCTTCGAGAATTTAATATAGAAATCTTCCCTGCTGATCTCCATTTCGTCGCGCGGATCGTTCAGCCCGACCGCTTCAACCAGCACCGCGGTCATCCCTATCCCTTGGAGCGGGATGAAGTTCCCCCTGCGAATGACGAACTCCTTATACGGATAGATGGCATCAAGATGGATCTTCAGAGTGCGCGCAAACTGTAGGTTCTCTTGAGCATACTGAAGGCCGACCGTTTCCCATGATGTTCCCGGCTTATCCTCGAAAACGAAAATGCCAAGGTCGTGGGAGTCCTTGCCGTATCCGGAAGCCGCGTGGAAGGATATATAGATATCCCCTTTATTGCTGTTTGCAATATGCGCCCTCTCTTCCTGTGTGAAATCGTTCTTTCCCGGCCTGGTGAAAACCACTTTCACTGCATCGCCGTTATTGCTAATGATCTCTTTTTTTAGCGCATTGGCAAGTTTTCTGGTGAAGTTCTTTTCAACGGCAAGGTTGGAGTTTTTTGCCCCGAGGTTTCTCCCTCCGTGGCCGGCGTCGATGACGACGGTCGATATAAGCCTGAGAGGTTCCGATGCAACGGTATTAACGCCGATGATGGCGATCAAGGGAAAGGTTGCGGCGAAAAGGCGTAATTTTTGGCTGTAAAGCATTTCCGCCTATTATAGTCCCGCTGTTTTAAAAAGAAACCGCTTTCAAAGGCGGTACCCCGCGGAAACTGTTCCGGGTGATATTGTTTTGCATGAAAGAGGTTGTTTTTTCTGACGCCTGAAGGTGAAATAGATACAGATGAATCCGGGTTACTTATTTACCTGAATTTTGGTATGTTATGGGCCATGCCGAAAACATTAAGGGGAAGCGAGATCAGGCGATTGTTCCTGGAATACTTCGCTTCAAAGGGACATAAAGAGGTAAGGAGCTCAAACCTTATCCCCGCCGCCGACCCTACCCTTATGTTCACAAACGCGGGGATGGTGCAGTTCAAGGATGTCTTTACCGGCAAGGAGAAACGCGATTTCGTCCGTGCAGTCAGTTGCCAGAAGTGCCTCCGCGTCGCCGGCAAGCATAATGACCTGGAAGAGGTAGGGAGAACCAACCGTCACAACACCTTCTTCGAGATGCTCGGAAACTTTTCATTCGGCGACTACTTCAAGAAAGAGGCGATCGCGTACGCGTGGGAGTTCCTCACCGAAGTGGTTCATATACCGAAGGACAAACTATGGGTATCGGTATTCCATGAAGACGAGGAAGCCGGGAAGCTCTGGGTGCAGGAGACAGGGATAGAGGCAAACAGGGTCATCCGCCTCGGCGAGAAGGATAACTTCTGGTCGATGGGGCCGACGGGGCCGTGCGGCCCATGCTCCGAAATTTTCATTGATAACGGTCCCGCAAAGGGTTGCGGCAAACCGGACTGCGCCCCCGGCTGTGAATGCGAGAGGTACGAAGAGATCTGGAACCTCGTGTTTATGCAGTACGACAGGGACAAGGAGGGGAACCTCACCCCGCTCCCGAACCCGAGCATCGATACGGGAATGGGGCTGGAGCGCATCGCCTCCGTATTGCAGGGGGTTGATTCGAATTTCGATTCCGACCTTATAAGGCCGATGATCGCAAGGGCAGAGAGCGTCCTTGAAAAGCCGTACGGCAACAACAGGGAAGATGATATCTCGCTTAGGGTTATCGGCGACCATATACGCACCGCCGCCTTCCTTATTACGGAAGGGGTTCTCCCGTCAAACGACGACAGGGGTTACGTTCTTCGCAGGATAATGCGGAGGGCGATGCGACACGGCAAGATGCTTGGCGCCACCGAACCGTTCCTGTACAAGGTGGTCGGCTCCGTGATCGACTCCTTCAAGGAATCATACCCGGAACTTGCCGACGCCGAGGAGACAATGGCAAGGATCATCGAAGTGGAAGAGCTCCGTTTCGGACGTACGCTTGAGAACGGGCTTCGCATCATGAACGACCTTGTGGGGAAAGCGGTTGCGAAAGGGGAAAAGAGAGTTGACGCTAGGGAGGTGTTCAAGCTCTACGATACTTTCGGTTTCCCTATCGATCTTGCCAGCGACATCATAAAGGACGCCGGGCTGGTCTTTGACGAAGCCGAGTTCAACAGCGAGCTTGAACGTCAGCGCGAGATGGCAAGAAGCTCCGCAAAAACCGCGCCGCAAGAAGTTGCTGAGGTCTACAAGGCTCTTCAAAATGAGATCACGCTCTTTACCGGCTATGAAATGCTGGAGATGGATTCGGATATCGTGGCTTTAATAAAGGATGGCGCCAGGGTGGAGAGCCTCTCCAAAGGTGAGAAGGGTGAGGTTATCCTGTCAGAGACCCCTTTCTACGCCGAATCGGGCGGCCAGGTGGGGGATACCGGGATAATAAACTCCATGTCGGGGAGAGGGAAAGTAATCGACACGAAGAAGGCGATGCCAAACCTCTACACCCATTTCGTTGAAGTTGTCGACGGGGAACTAAAAGCGGGGCAGGACGCAGGGGTTAAGGTGGACAGGGCGAAACGCGAAGCGACAGTGCGGAACCATACGGCAACGCATATGCTCCACGCCGCGCTGAAAACCGTTATAGGGGAGCATGTCAAGCAGGCTGGCTCGCATGTTTCTCCCGATAGGCTGCGATTCGATTTTTCCCACTACACCGCCGTGACGCATGAGGAGTTGCGCGAGGTGGAGAGGATAGTAAATGAAAAGATCCGGGAGGACCTGCCGGTCACTACCGATGAGAAGGACCTTGAGGATGCGATAAAGGACGGCGCGACCGCGCTCTTCGGCGAGAAGTACGAATCGAAAGTGCGTGTTGTATCTCTCCCCGGATTTTCGAAGGAGCTTTGCGGAGGGACGCACGCGAGATCGAGCGGGCAGATCGCTGTTATCAAGATAGTCGCCGAGACAGGCGTAGCCGCCGGGGTGCGGAGGCTGGAAGCTGTAACCGGCGAAGGGGCGTTCAACTACTTTCTGAAACTGGAAGACGAAGCGAAAGATATCGCGTCAGTTCTCAAATGTTCCGCCGATGAAAGCGCGGAGCGTGTGCAGAGGCTCCTCGACAAGGGGAAGGATCTTGAAAAGGAGATCAAGAAACTTAAAACGGAAAAAGCGCGCGGCGGCGACGGCGGCGGCGGTGGTGAAGAGCGCGACGTGAAAGGGATAAAGGTCGTGAGCCGGAAGCTGGACGGCGCGGACGTCGAAACGCTTCGCGGGATAGTGGACGACGCAAAGGTGAAGATAGGTTCCGGTGTAGTGCTGGCGGGAACGGTTGAGAATGAAAAAGTGATTCTCGTGGCAGGAGTCACGAAGGATCTGACTAAAAAGCTGAAGGCCGGCGATATAGTAAAGGCGGCGGCGGCGATAGTAGGGGGCGGCGGAGGTGGGAGGCCAGACATGGCCCAGGCCGGAGGTCCCGACGCGGCAAAACTGGACGAGGCGGTTGCATCCGTTTTCGCGACGGTGGAAAAACTGATAGGGTAATGAAGAGCCTCATCGTCTTTGCGAAGGCGCCCGTGAAGGGCGCGGTAAAGACGAGGCTGAAAAAGGATACTCCGCTCTCCGATACTGATCTTCTTGTTCTCTATACCGCTTTTCTGAAGGATACCTTTGTCACAGCGGGAAAATCTTCCGCGGACAGGGTGATAGTCGCCTACACTCCGGCAGAATCGGAGGATGTCATGCGAAACCTGGCGGAAGAGTTTATTGGCGGCAAGGATATCGACTACCTTCCGCAGGAGGGGGAGAGCTTCAGCGATCGTATCGGCCACTCGTTCGACCATTCGCATAAAGCGGGGTCGGATTTTTCAATAATGATAGGGAGTGATTCGCCCACCCTTCACTCCACGGCAATAAACAAAGCGTTTGATCTCCTTGAGGAGAGGTGGGGATGCGTTCTCGGCCCGTCCGGCGAGGGGGGCATATACCTGATAGGGATGAAAAGCGGGATGTCGTTTGATTACGAAAGGATATTTTCAGATGGAAGCGAACTTGTGAACTTCTCCCTTGAGGCGCAACGGGCGGGGGGGAACCTTGCCCTCCTCGGAGAAGTTTCTGATATCGATGTCGCCTCCGATCTAGTCACTCTCCTTTCGATTGTCGAGTCGATGAAGGCGGCAGGGGAGGAGAATTTTGATTTTCCATTTCACACGGCGCAGGAGCTCTCCCGCCTCGGTTTAAAGGTGGAGCGGAGCGCGGGGACGAGGGAGAAGATGGTGGTTAAAAATGGGTAGAGCGGTTGTTCTCCTATCCGGAGGTGCCGATTCGGCGACATGCCTCGGCGCGGCGGTCCGCGACGGATACGAGATATACGCGCTGACTATCGATTACGGCCAGAGCCACAAAATTGAAATTGAGATGGCGAAGAAGCAGGCGGAACATTTCAGGGTAAAGGAGCACCTCGTGCTTGATATCGACCTGCGGCGCCTTGCGAAGTCGGCCCTCACCGGAAGCATGGAGGTGCCGAAGGGGAGAGGGGATAACGAGATCGATAGCGGGATACCGTCTACATACGTTCCGGCGAGGAATACGATATTCCTTTCGCTCGCCCTCGGTTGGGCCGAGACGGTGGGGACGGGGGATATCTTCATCGGCGTGAACGCCGTCGATTACTCCGGCTACCCCGATTGCAGGCCAGATTTCATCGAGTCGTTTGAAAATACGGCGCGGCTCGCAACGAAGATGGGGGTGGAGCATGAGCGGGAGCTGGAGATCCATACTCCGCTGATACATCTATCAAAGGGTGAGATATTCAAGCTGGGGAGCGGGCTTGGCGTCGATTTCTCGAAGACGCACAGCTGTTACTCCCCTGTCGGCGCGAAGGCTTGCGGCGAGTGCGATAGCTGCCGCCTTCGCCTGAAAGGTTTCGCCGACGCTGGATTGAAAGACCCGCTGGAGTACAAATAAAGATGGATATGGAAAGCAAAGTGAAGTGCAGGGTGTGCGGAATACCTTCCGAGGAGTTCTATAAGGATACGCGCACATTCTACAAATGCCCCGTCTGCTTCCTTATATTCACCGAGGAGATGGCGGACGAAAAGGGGAGCGAGGAGCATTACAAGAAACAGTGGCGCGAGGTTGATCCCGCGTTCTTCAAACAGCAGTCGGACGTACTGCTGGACGTGGCGAACCGGTTCGTGAAACCGGAGAGGATACTCGATTACGGCTCCGGCTCCGGCGGGATCACCTTGGAGCTGAGGAGCAGGGGGTACGATGTCACGCCGCTTGAACCGATGGAGCATGGATACCTGAAGGATCAGGAGTATCCGCACCAGTTCAATCTGATTATCGGAGTTGAGGTTATCGAACACCTCCCTGATCTTTGGGAAGAGCTAGGCGAGCTTGATAAAATTCTTCAGCCGGGGGGCGTTATTATCTTCAGTACCGGTATGACAGACAAGTTCATAGAGCATCCGCAGGCTGTCGAGGTCTTCAAGGGGTGGTGGTACAAGGACGACCAGACCCACGTAAGTTTTTTCTGCGCCGATTCGATCGCGATGATCGCCCACAGGATGGAGTACGAATCATACTTCCTCGGCGACCAGCTTTTCGTCCTGAAGAAACCTGCGCTTTAGCGGGAGGGGAACCGTTCCAGCTCAGGGATTGATCCAGTTTTATTCGATATACGCGCGAAGGAATGCGCCGCTATTCGTAGCGGAGTGCTTCGGCGGGATCGATTCTGCTTGCGCGCCATGCGGGATAGATCGCTGATATCAGAGTAATGGAGAGCGCGCATGCGGAGACTACGATGAAATCGGTCATGTTCATCTCCACCGCAAGAGTTGTGACGTTATAGACGTCCGCGGGGAGCTGTATGAACTGGTATTTTTTAAGGCCTATGCAGAAGAGGAACCCGGCGATATTGCCGAGCAGTGTTCCAGAAAAGCCGATGATGAAACCTTCCAGGAAGAAGATGCGCATGACAGTGTTTTGCGTCGCCCCCATGGCGCGTAGTATCGCGATGTCGCGCCCTTTTTCCATCACCACCATCATCATGGTGCTTATGATGTTGAATGCCGCCACGAAAACTATCAGCACGAGAATTATGAATATGGCGGTCTTCTCGAGCTTAAGCGCGTAAAAGAAATTCTCGTTCATCTTCATCCAGTCGCGGACGTGAAACGATGATTCCAGCGAATCTTCCAGTTCGGCGGCAACCTTGTCGGCGGTGTATATGTCCCGCACATTCAGGGCCACTCCGCTGATGCGGTTCTCCATCCCGAAGAAATCCTGTGCCGCCTTAAGCGATACCACCGCCATGCCGGAGTCGTAATCGTACATCCCGGAGTGGAATATCCCCACGACGATGAACTGCTTCATTTTCGGAACCATCCCGAGGGCGGTTCTTTTCCCTTTTGTGGTGAGGAGGGCGATCGTGTCGTCCATCACGACTCCCAGGCGCGCGGCTAGCTCGTCGCCGAGGATTATCCCGTATCTGTCAAACTCCCCCTCCTTCATTATTTCCGAAAGGGATTCCACTTCGCCGTAGATCAGGTAGTCCTTGATCTTCGTTACGCTCCCTTCCTTTTGGGGATCGATGCCCCTGAGTATCACCCCGGAGGTAGCAGTGGAAGTCGAAGCCATGACTTCGCCGTAAATGTATTCCGCAACGGCGACCACATCGGGGTGGGAGGCGATTTTATTTATGAACTCCTCCGAGTGGACCATTTTGTCCCCCATTTTCGTGATGACGATGTGTGAATATGTGCCGAGGATCTTGTCCCGCAGTTCATTCTGCATTCCTGTCATTACGGATAGAACGACGATGAGGGCCATCACTCCCAGCCCGACCCCACCTACCGATATCCATGTGATTAGCGAGATGAAGGTCTGCTTCCGTTTCGCCATCAGGTATCGAAGGCTCATGAATAGTTCAAGTTTCATATCGGTTGATAATACAACATGAAGGGGGGTGGTTGGGAGTAAAGCTGTAAAGCGAAATTAAATGAAGTGAAGAAAGTGAGCGGGACCCGTAAGGGCCCCGCCGTGGATAGAATTACTTGTCCCAGGATGGAACAGGGAGGCCGAACACAAAGAGGTGGTCGGCGTGGGTATGTATCTTTTTTGGTATTTCCTTCGCCTTGTCGAAGTTCGCTTTCTTGATGTAGGCGTTGTTCAGTTCGACACTGGTGAGGTTTGCCGACGCAAGTGTGGCCATGCAGAGGTCGGCGGATTCAAGGTTGGTTTTCTCCAGATTCGCGAAGGACATATTGGCGTATGAAAGGTTGGCCCCCATCAACTCAGCCTTGTATGCGCTTGCGTCCGTAAGATCGGCCCCCTGCAAATTAACCGATTCCATTGAAGCCTTGGAGAGGTCCGCGCCTCTTAGAGTTGCGCCTGAAAGGTTCGCTCCTTCGAATTCGGCCCCGTTAAGGTCAACGCGGTCGAGGTTGAAACCGGAGAGATTCGCGCCATTGAACGTGTAACCGCTGAGGTCTACAAGGCCGGCCTTGGTTTTTTGCACGTTGTTCCTGTCACCTTCCAGGATCGATTTTGCGGTCTCGGGATCCTTGTACATCAACAATGCAAGTTTGTCGGAGGAGTATTCAACCCCTTCAACCGGCTTTTCGGCCTTTGCTTCCAGCTTTGCTACGTACTTTTCGTCTATCGCGACGGTTTTTGCTCCTCGCCATTTCGCGCAACCTGCTTCATCCAGCGGGCCGGAGCCTTCTTCAGCCGATGCGACGCCCGAAAACGCAATGAACAGCCCCAAGGCTGTGCCCAATATCCCATATCTCATAAAGTAAGTCCTCCAATCAAATAATATAGTTAATGAACTTGTTAATTATCCTACTCCTATCTCGCCGACCTGAAAAGGATGTTTTCGTAACGCGGTTTATTTCAGCAGTTTCCTTATCTTAAGGCGGAGAGCGTTCAATTTTATAAAACCGGTAGCATCGGCCTGGTCGTAGTCTCCGCCGGCTTCAAATGTGGCAGTCTTTTCGCTGTACAGCGATTTCTCCGCTTTCCGTCCCAGCACCTTCACGTTCCCTTTATAGAGTTTCAGGCGGACAACGCCGGTGATCGCGGATGCGGCCTCGTCCACTACCTTCTGAAGGAGTTCCCTTTCGGGAGCGAACCAGAATCCGTTATAAACAAGCTTCGCGTATCTGTTCATTATATCCCGCCTTATGGCGGCGACTTCCGCGTCGGTGGTTATCGATTCAAGCGCGGTTCTTGCTTCGTGCAGGATGGTTCCTCCAGGTGTCTCATATACGCCTCGCGACTTCATTCCTGTGAAGCGGTTCTCGACCACGTCGGCGCGTCCTATTCCGTTCTCTCCTCCAATAGCGTTAAGGGTATCGATAAGCTGGTATGGGGAGAGTTTTTTCCCGTCAACAGTTACAGGATTTCCGTTTTCATAACCGACCTCGATGATCTTAGGTTTATCCGGAGCTTTTTCCGGCGAGACGGAAAGGATGAACATATCCTCGCTCGGCTCGTTCCACGGATCTTCCAGTATGCCCCCTTCGAAGGAGATGTGCAGGAGGTTCCTGTCGCTGGAATACGGTTTCGCGGCGGTGACAGGGATGGGGATGTTGTACTTTTCGGCGAATGCGATAAGTTCCGTTCTTGATGTAAGATCCCACTCCCGCCATGGGGCGACGACTTTCATCTCCGGCGCAAGCGCGGCGAATGTAAGCTCGAAACGTACCTGATCGTTCCCCTTGCCGGTAGCGCCGTGCGAGAGCGCTACGGCCCCTTCTTCTCTTGCTATTTTCACCTGTTCCTTGGCTATCAGCGGGCGGGCTATCGATGTCCCGAGGAGGTATCGGTCTTCGTATATCGCTCCCGCGCGGAGCATCGGGAAGATGAAATCGCGGGCGAACTCTTCCCGGAGGTCGCTGATAAGGCATTTTATCGCCCCGGTGTTTTTCGCTTTTTCAGGTATTCCGCCAAGCTCCTCTTTCTGTCCGATATCCGCGGCGAACGCCACAACGTCGTATCCCCTTTCAACCTGGAGCCATTTCAGAATTACGGAGGTATCGAGACCGCCGGAGTAGGCGAGCACTATTTTTTCAGCCATGTAAATCTCCCAATAGAACCATTTTTAATACAGCTTTTTGAGCGTGCAGTTTGTTTTCAGCCTGATCCCAGACGACGGAATTCGGCCCATCGATAACGGAAGCGGATATCTCCTCTCCTCTGTGAGCGGGGAGGCAGTGCATGACAATGCAGTCCGGTTTCCCCTTCGCAAGGAGTTTGTCATCCACTGTGAATCCGCTAAACGCGGCTTTTCTCTTTTCCGACTCCTCTTCCTGCCCCATGCTCGCCCATACATCTGTGTATATGACGTCGGCGCCGTCCGCCGCTTCAGCAGGTCTCGAGGTGATCATCAATTTACCGCCGCTTGTTTTGTTTATGGTTTCCGCTCTAGCCACTAGCTTCTTATCGGGCTTATAGCCATCCGGGGAGGCGATGTTAATATCGACCCCGAGTTTGGCCCCAGCGATGATCAGCGAATTCGCGACGTTGTTGCTGTCCCCTATGTAGGCGAGCTTGATCCCTTCAAGTTTTCCCTTTTTCTCAAGGATCGTAGTAAAATCGGCAATCGCCTGACAGGGGTGATAGTCATCGGTAAGGGCGTTTATCACCGGGATGGTCGCTTCCCTGGCGAGTTCCTCTATCTCCGAATGGGCAAACGTGCGCACAACCAGCCCGTCGACATACCGCGACATCACCTTGGCGGTATCGGCGAGGGTTTCGCCTCGTCCCAGCTGAATATCCCTATGGCTCAGGAAGGAGGCGTATCCACCCAGCTGTTGCATCCCTATTTCGAAACCCATCCTTGTGCGGGTAGAGCTCTTGCTGAATATTATCGCTATGGTTTTTCCGGCCAGCGACGTGTCGCCGTACCGGTCTTTTTTCATTACCAGCGTATTTTCCAGCAGTTTCCTAACTGACGCGGTGGAACAGCTTTCGATAGTCAGGAAATCTTTCGGCATAGCACTTTCCTCAGTATCCCTATCCCTTTCCGCATTTCGGCGGAGGTGACATTGAGAGGGGGGAGGAAACGGATAACCTTTTCCTGTATGCAGTTTATTATCAGCCCCTCTTTCATGCAGTCTGCGATGATCTCGGCCCCTTTGCCGGGGGGGATATCAAGCTCTATCCCCATCATCAAGCCTTTGATCCGGATCTCCTTTACATCCTTGAATTCCTTTTTGAGCTTTTCAAGCTCCTTGAGGGTCTCTTTCGAAACTTTCTGAACATTTTTAAGGAGCCCTTTTTTCTCTATGGACTCTATCACAGCGAGCGCGGACACACATGCCAGTGGACCGCCGCCGAATGTGGAAGCGTGCGTTCCCGGCCCGAAGGTGGCCATGATCTCTTTCTTTGCCATCATCACACCGATGGGGAATCCTCCGGCAAGCCCTTTGGCGAGGGTCATTATGTCCGGCTCGGCCCCCTCATTCTGCCATGCGAACCATTTACCGGTTCGTCCCATTCCGCACTGCACCTCGTCGAAAATAAGGAGAAGGCCCTGTTCGTCGCATAGCTTTCGCAAAGCCGAAAGGAATCCGTCAGGCGGGATATTTACTCCACCCTCTCCCTGTAGCGGTTCCACTATTATCGCGGCGGTCTCGGGGGAGATCGCTTTCTCAACTTCTGAGATATTCCCATAAGGGACATGCTTGAATCCCGGCAACAGCGGGGCGAATCCCTTGTGGTATTTTTTCTGGCCGGTTGCCGAAAGCGCTCCGTACGTCCTTCCGTGGAACGAGTTCTCCATCGCGATGATCTCATGCCGTCCAGTTCCCTTGTCGTGGTGGTATTTCCGGGCTAGTTTCAAGGCCGACTCCACCGCCTCCGCGCCCGAATTTACGAATAGAGCTTGCCCCGGAAAGGCGATCTTGCTCAGCTTCTCGGCAAGTTTCCCCTGGGGGATCGTGTAAAAGAGGTTTGAAGTGTGGAGAAGCTTTTTAGCCTGCTTCGCCAGCGCCTTTTCCACTACCGAAGGGGAATGGCCGAGGATGTTCACCCCTATGCCGGTTATCAGGTCGAGGTAGAGGTTCCCCTCGCTGTCCTTTACCTTGCATCCTTTCCCTTCGACGAGCGCGACCCGTGTCCGCCCGTAGTTCGGGGCTACGAACCTGTCGTATAGGGCAAATATTTCTTCGCTTTTCATGGAGTAATACTACATTAACTTTCCATACATGGAAAACTGTTTTAAACTTATGTATCTTTTTACAGGAGTATGGCCGGATGATTAGAGACGCAGTAATAAAAGACGCAAACGCGATTCAACAGTTGATCAGGGTCCGGGCGGATGAAGGGGCGATGCTCCCCCGTTCGATAAACGACATTTATGAACAGTTAAGAGACTTCATCGTATTCGAGGAAGACGGGAAGATCATCGGCGCGGCGGCGACCCATATCGTATGGGAGGATATAGCCGAGATACGATCCCTTGCCGTGAACAAGGACGCTGAAGGGAAAGGTGTTGCCAAGAGCCTTGTGAACAAAAGCCTCGAGACGGCAAAAAGCCTGGGGGTGAAGAAGGTTTTCGTACTGACCTACGTCCCTGAATTTTTCAAGAAGCGGGGATTCAAGGATGTCGACAAGCACGACCTCCCGCATAAGATATGGAGCGACTGCATACGATGCCACAAATTCCCCGACTGCGACGAGTTCGCGCTGGCAATAGAGCTGTAGGGATATTCCCGTGATGTCTCCATCTTTTCTCGCAAAGGTAAGGGGAGATATCAAAAGCGCTGTCATTGAGGATTGCCCGGACGCGGATATCACATCGGAAGGTTCCGTCAGGAGGGATGCCATGTCGAAGGGTATCGTCGTGGCGAAGGAGGGGATGACGCTCGCGGGGATAGATATCTTTTGCGAGGTGATGAGGATCATCGACCGGAAAACGGAGATAACGCGGCATTTTAATGACGGGCAGAAAGTCTCCGCCGGGAAAAAGATAATCTCCATTTCGGGGAGGAGCCGTTCCATCCTCAAGGGGGAGCGCGTGGCACTGAACTACATGCAGAGGATGTGCGGTATCGCAACGGTGACCGCGCGGTTTGTCCATGAAGCAAGAGGGACGAAAGCAAAGATCCTCGACACGAGAAAAACCACGCCGAACATGCGCGCACTGGAGAAGTACGCCGTCCGATGCGGAGGGGGGGTGAACCACCGTTTTTCACTTTCGGATGTGCCGCTGATAAAGGAGAACCATATCGCCGCCGCCGGCGGGATAATGAACGCGGTAAGAGGTATCAAAAGGAAAAACCGGACGAAGGTTATCCTGGAAGTCACAAATAAAAGAGAGGTGATCGAGGGGATGGAGGCCGGAGCCGAGATACTCCTTCTGGACAACATGACCCCGGCGCAGGTGAAGGAGATGGTAAGGATAATAGGAAGGAAAGCGCTCGTGGAGGTATCGGGCGGCGTCAATCTGAAAAACGTGAGGAGCTACGCAAAGGCGGGGGTCGATAGGATATCGGTCGGCGCGATAACGCACTCCGCTCCGTCAGCCGATCTCTCGCTGCTTTTCATCTGAACAGACTGCCGGACAAATACGGCAAGCAACCTAAGCGAACAGGAGTTGTTCCAGTTTCTTCATCAGTGCCCGGTTCTCTTTTTCGGGCGGGACGTTGAGCGGAGGTTTCGGCTTTCCAGCTCCCTTGAAAAGTTTTACCGTCTCCCCCCACGATACGATGTTACGGCAACCGGCTATCACCGCACCGGAGGAGTTTATGCTTATAAAGCTCCTCTCCGGGTATCGGGCGATTATCTCTTCGAAAGTTTTTCTGTATCCGTTCAGGTGCGGATGCGTGAATCCCTTTTCGCCGGAGTAGAACTCGGTCTCAAGCCTGTCATGCTGAAGCGTGATGCTGTCGTAACAGCTTCCGTCCATCATGGAGCCGGGGTTGGTTGAATCCATATCGGAGAAGGTGGACCTGTTGTATGGCGCGCCTTTGGGGAACCCGAAATCCTGCCCGACGAAACCTATCGGATCCGCTCCGCTTTTCGCTAGAAGGTCGAGGGCGAAACAGGAGACGGAGCCGCCCGCGTCGACAACGCCCCTCTCTTCAAGGAGCGTTTCCGCAGGCTGGAATATCGTGTGCCCCTTTTTCAGGAGGAGCATCCGGGAGTTTTTGAATCTCTCGACCACCTGGGGATGCGTTGTCGGGGAAAAAAAGAGAGGCGCTCCCCCTCTCGCCCCGGCGAAGTGGGAGAATGATATCACCTGGGGGTCGACCGAGATGACCGCGTCGTAACCGATGCCGTTTTCGCGCAGCGCTTCGGCGGCGGTGTCGACGGCGAGGATGAAACTGCTGTTCTGCACTTTGTCGAGGAACGAAAGGTTCCTGTCGAGAGAAGGCCCCGCCCCCACGAGGATGGCCGGGTATCCTTTTAGCGCGCCGAAGATGGACGATGCGCCGGGGGAGGATGCTATCGCTTCGAGGTTTGCCTTTATGTTCTCCCTCTCCACGCCGGAGAAGCGCGCCTTGAATCTTTTTTCGCCGAGGAGGGAATCGAATATATCTTTTACCCTGTCGAAGCCTTCCGGTATGCAGCGAAAAGAGGGGAGATGGATTGCGACCTCCCAGTTCTCTCCGCCATCTTTTATCGCCTCAATGATGCTTTTCGTAAGTTCCTGTTCGCTCTCCGCGGTTACCAGTTCGAACCGGCTGTCGGAAAGGAGCGTTGATAGATCTCTATGGTTCAGCGCCGCGGAGAGGATATCCCTGCTCGCTTCGATTGCGACTATCCTCTTCAGTTCCGGGCGGGTTGAGACGACCGATTCAAGATGGTACCCGAGGCCGAAGCCGTAAACGAGGAGGTTATCTTTTCCGTCAAGCGAGAGAGAGTTTGCGAATTTATCCCCTTCTCTTTTCGGGTCGACCTTTCCGGCGAGAAGAAGGCCGTTGATAGCTACTGTTACTTCGCCATGTTTTGTCTTTTCAGGTTTCGGAGGCGCGGGGAGGTTGCGCAGTGGAGCCGAAACGCGGCTGTGGCGCTTGTCGATTATCTCAAGATTCTTGTTAAGAAAGTTCATTGAAGCTCCTGATTTTGCCATGCCGAGTGGTGCCAGTCAAATAGAGAGGCTATTGTCTTTCCGGACAGGGAGGAGTTTCTCGATGGACAGGTGCGGAATTGCGATCCCTTTTGAACACCGCATTATCCTTGCCATCGACTGGTAATAATATGCTAATAGTGTTATGGTATTTTTATTCATCATGTCGAGCGCTTTTTTGTTTGTCGGGAGTCTGTTTTTGCAGGAGGGCCGGTTCATGAAGTTGGTATCTGGATTAGCTTTAATTTGCGGAGTTTTGCTATTTGGTTGCAGTGGAGATATGACGGCTTCCACGAACGATGCAGGCACGAGCGTAGAATTCAAGACTATCATCAGTTCGGATTTCCTTGGTCAAAGCGAGAAAACCGAGAAAAGATTTGATGTGTTACGCAGTCAGAGTACCCTTGACTATATATACCCTGAATATGATCCAGAAGGGAAATATCCGATACCCGCAGTCGATTTTGAAAAAGATATGGTAATTCTGGCAAGCCTGGGCGTTAAAGGTTCGGGAGGTTACAGCATCGCTGTTACCGGAATTACTAACAAGAAAGAGTCTGTGCTGGTTGATGTCGAATCGGAGTATCCGGGAAATTGTTATACAACAGCGATAATTACGCTCCCTTTTACCTTTGTGATTATGCCCAGGTTCGATAAGAGCGTTGATTTTCAGGAGAAGGTGACACTCCGCGATTGTAGCGGTACATCAACGGATGCAGGGACGGTTATTGATGTTGGCACCAGCGTTCCATTTACCACGAATGTAAACTCGGATTACCTCAGCACAAGTGATAGAACTGCCAGGGTTCATATGTTGATAAACGACCAGGCTACTTTTGAAGAAGAGTGGGCCGCCTATGATCCGGAAGGGAGAAATACCCTTCCAGAAGTCGATTTCAATACAAATTCGGTAATTGTAATCAATATGGGCATTCAGGGGAGTACCGACTATGGCATGACTATTACCGGGATAACTGCGGTGGAGAGCTATCTGCTGGTTGACGTTGTATCCGATCGTCCAGGATATTTTTGCGGGGCAGGAGCCGCGATGACACGACCGTACAGCTTTGTGACCATCCCAAAGAGTTTTGATCCGATCATTGTTCAGGATGCAATAATCCATAAACCACCATGTGCTGAAGGACCGATCAAGAGTGAAACCAGTGTCAATCCTGATAAAGGATCTAGTGTTACATTCATGAACCTTGTAAGTTCGGACTATCTCGGTCAAAGCGATAGGACAGCCAGAGTGTATATGGAGATAAATGACCAAACCACTTTTGAAGAAGAGTGGGTCGCCTACGATCCGGAAGGGAGAAATCCGATTCCCACCATTGATTTTGAAAAAGATATGGTAATTGTGATCAATATGGGTCTTCAATATTCAGGTGGTTACATAATTGGCGTTGCCGGGGTAACCGAAATGGAGAACTACGTAATGATCGAAACAAAATCTGAGATTCCTGGTAAAGATTGTTTGGTAACGAATGCGCTTACACGACCATATACATTTGTGGCAATTCCAAAGACAAATAAAGAAATTGTGTTCCAAGATAATATAAAAACCACATCTTGTATCGAATAGCCAGCCAGCATAGACACGGCCCGGGCATTATATTGATTTCCCGGTGTTAATGCCCGGTACAACTCCCCGAATAACCGCTCTTTCCATGCGTCTGGAATATGGTATATTGTATCGATAAGTACCTTTTAATCACAAACCAGCAAAGAGTAGGTTAATAAATAGCTTGTCGCCAGCGGAAATCGATTTTAAAAACCTTTCGGCTCTCGTAGTTGACGATTACGAAGCTATAAGAAGCAAGCTTACCTCAGCGCTGAACGCGCTTGGAATAAAGACAACCGAGGCGGTAAACGGCGTAAACGCGCTGGAGGTGCTTGCCAAGGAGAGCTTCGATATGATGTTCACCGACATAGTCATGCCGGAAATGGATGGCTTTGAGCTCTGCGAAGAGGTGAGGCGCAAGCCGGAACTTCGGAAAATGCCGGTGGTTGTCACCTCCACCCATGCCGACACGAACTACATCATAAAGGCGCTGAGGCTTGGCGCGGACGACTACCTGGCAAAGCCGATCGATAAGGAGCTTCTTCAAAAGGTTGTCCAGCGGATAATGCTCCCTTCAATGGATGAGGAAGAGAATGGCTGAATCGGTGTCGTCCGAAAACCTTCTGGTAAAGGTCGAAAATCTCGACAAGCTTCTTACCCTTGCGGGGGAGGTCATCATCTCCTCAAGCAACCTTGGTAACACATACAAAAATCTTCAGGCGCTCTACGACAGCAAGAAGCCTGTGAACCGGGACACGGTGGAGGTGATGGGGGATCTCTCTGCCGCAACCGCCGACATATCATCCGAGCTTCATCATCTGGTTCAGGCTATCAGGACGGTAAGCCTCAAGGATCTCAGTTTCCGCACAAGAAGGCTGGTGCGCGATATCTCCCGTAAAACGGGGAAGAGGGTCAATTTCGAATTTGAAGGGGAGGAGACCACAGTAGACAAAACTATAGTGGAAAATCTTTACGATCCGATCTCCCACCAGCTGAGGAACGCGATCGACCACGGGATAGAGGATTCCGAAGAGAGGAAAAAGAAAGGGAAGCCGGAAGAGGGGCTTGTTGTTATCCGCGTGTCGAACAGTGAAAACGAGACCATCATCGACATAGAGGATGACGGCGCCGGTATCGATCTTGAGAGGTTGCGCAAAAAAGCGATCGAACTTGGAAGGGTAAACGAATCGGATAATTTTACCGAGGGGATGGCGCTCGACATTATGTGCATGGCGGGGGTATCTACAGCCGAAGTCGTCTCGGAAGTATCGGGGCGCGGGGTCGGGATGGACGTGGTAAGGAGCATGCTGTCAAATCTTGGCGGTTCCATATCCTTTAAAACGGAAAAGGACAAGGGCTCCACGTTCACGTTTCGGGTGCCATTGGTATCGGCGGTCAATATTGTCGATGCGCTGGTGATAAGGAGCGGGAAACATATGTTTGCGTTCCCCATATCGACCGTAGCCGCGAGCATGTCGGTGCCGAAAAAACAGATAAACTCGACACTCGGCAAGGGGGAGATGGTGCATTACCTGGACAAGCTCCTGCCGCTGCACAATTTAAATAAGCTGCTGGACGGAACGGTAGTCGAGCACGAAGGTGAAAACCTCCCGGTGCTTGTGCTTGAGCACAAGAAAGAGTGGATAGCGCTTTCAATCTCGGAATTTCTCTCCCCGCAGAAACTTGTCATCATTCCGTTCAACGGCGCGCTGGAAGTCGAAGGGATCTCCGGCACCACCATCCTCGGAGGGAGGAGTCTCGGATTTATAGTTGATGTGAATTCGCTCATCGCCAGGGCTACGGGAAAGGGTAGGCGTCACCACCTGAGCCTTGCGGAAGCGGAATCCGCCGCCGGGAAGGCGCTGAAGAAAGGGAGGCTGGAAACCCAGGCTGTAAAAGTTGAAAAACACGCTGAGGTTGCGGATGAAGCGGCTATGGCGGACAAGAGGCCGGAAGCGGCGGCAAGACGCGAGATCGAAATACAGGAAGAGCCGCAGATAGAGAACGTAACGGAATTCATTCTTGAGATAGAAAAACTGGTGCCTCAGCTGAACGAATCCATTTTCGCTCTGGAGAAAAACCCCGGCGATATGGAAACCATCAACCTTGCTTTCAGACTGTTCCATACGATAAAGGGAAACCTCATAATGATCGGGTATTCAAAGGGCGGACAGACAGTTCACGCCGTCGAATCGGTTCTCGATTACGCGAGGGGGAAGAAGATAGATATCTCTCCGGAGATGATGGATATCCTTATGGACGGCGTTTCATATATTGAGGATCTTGTCAGGAAGGGTAAGGCCGGAGCCTGGCAGGATGAAGTATCGCAACATGTTTTGGAGGCGAGTGCGCGGGTATTGCCGGAGCAGAAGGTCGAGAAGAAGGAGGTCGGGGATGTCGTTACGGCGGAGATAGGGCTTTCGCACGAATCGTCCTACCGCATGAACAACTACCGCAAGCTCAAGACCCCGTTTTACAACTGCTATGTGGAATTCGATTCCGGTAGACAGCCGCCGTTCCTCGTCGCGTGCCTTATCTATAAGCGCATTTCAGAAGTGGGCGACGTGCTAGGAACGGTTCCACCTCTTGAAGATATTGAGAATGGAATTATGGAAGGGAAGTTTAAACTGCTGTTTGCTTCCTCCAGAGAGCCGGAAAAGGCCGAAAAATTTCTCTACTCGGTACTTACCCGGCATTACGGGGCCACGATTGTAAAAATAAACAGGTTCGGATAGGGATATGAAAAGCTACATTCTGGAAAACAAAAAGAACATGATCGACGCCGAGGTGAAGGAGAACCTTAAAAAGGGGATGGAACACAAGGTTGAAGAGCTGGAACTCCCGGAGAACCATGAGGATATTTATCCCATTTTTGCTGACAAGGAGGACGGAATAATATTCATCCCTGCCATATGGACCGACCTTTATTGCGTGAAGATAATCAACGAAGTTGAACATCTAAAAGGGGTATTCGGAGCGGTAATCGTTGGGAAAACCCCGAAGGCTTCGGAACTGGTGGTGGCGTTCAACGAAGGGCTTTACGCCTACCTTGAGACGCCGATGGACAAGCAGAACTTCAAGCAGACGCTTACAAGGGTCTTCGGAAAACTGAGAAAGAAATCGGGAGAGAATCTTGTGCTCGGGCGTATCAAACAGTATGAGTCGGGCCTGTCGCCCAGATCGTTTTCCCATCAGATGCACGAGAGGGACCACCTTTTGGCGAAGGCATATATCGATGTTCTAAAGGACCGGGGGCCGCTAATGGACGGTACGGTCAAAGTGCTTCTAGTTACTGCTTCCAAGGCGCAGGAGGGGAGGCTGGAAAAATTCCTGAAGGAACTCGGCCTTAAGATCGAGTCGGTCGATTCTATGGCGGCCGCTTTGGAGAAGGCATCGGTAGGCAAGTTCGAGCTCATCATCACGGATAATATGCTCCCAGACGGCGATGCGATCACATTCGTTGACAAGCTTCGCAAACTGATGAAGAAATCGCTCCCAAGGGTAATAGTCTGGTCCTCTTCTCCCGAGAAATTCGCCAGCCTTTTGGGGCCTGAAAACCACATCGACGACGTGATACTGAAACCCGGCCCCGGCGCGGGGATCGAGGTGATCCTCCCTTCCATTGTCGCCGCGATCTATTCGCTCCATACCTGAAAGTTCATCGGTTTAGCATTCATGGGGAGTGACAGAGCCAGATCATCATCTATGATGGAGCCGGAATGGATCTGAGGTCGGCAATAGGGCAGATGACCCTCGTATCGTTTCCGGGAGATTCATGGAACCAGGGCATCGAAGAGCTTCTGCGGAAATATCTTGTCGGCGGCATCATCCATTTCAGGGAGAATATCCCCGAGAGCAGGGACGATCTGATAGTTCTGAACAAAAGGATAAGGGATGAGGCGCTCTCCACGCCACCCGGCCTTATCCCTTTCATCACGGTCGACGAGGAGGGGGGGCGCGTCTCCCGCCTCAAGAAAATTATCGGGGCTTTTCCAACACAGGAGGAGCTGGGGAAAAAAAGTCACGAAGAGTTGGCGGCAAATTATGTTTCGCTTGGCTCAAAAGTAGCGGAGCTTGGATTCAATACCACCTGGGCGCCGGTATTCGACATTAATACGAATCCTGAAAATCCTGTGATCGGCGACAGATCGTTTGGAGCGGAGGCAAAGATGGTTTCGGAAAAATGTTCTATCGCCCTGCGCGCGCTTAGGTCCGCAAGGCTCTTCACAACAGCGAAACATTTCCCGGGCCACGGGGATACTTTCATCGATTCGCATATCTCCCTTCCGGTGCAGGATACATTGATTGAGACTATTCTTGAACGCGAACTCTCCCCTTTCAGAAGAGGGGTTGAGGATGGCATAGATTTCATCATGACAGCGCATATTCTCTTTGAAAAAGTTGACGACAAATTCCCCGTCACATTCTCGCGCAAGTTCCTGCGGGAAATCCTTCGCGACGGAATGAGGTATGAAGGATTGATAATAACTGACGATCTGAATATGGGGGCGGTAAAGGAGAACTACACGCTGGAAGAAAGGATACTCCTCTCCGTGGATGCCGGGGCCGATGTTCTCCTTCTGCGTGACAGCCATGAGGGTGTTGTAAAGTTTCTCGAAACCTTTTACGCGCTTGCAGAGTCGGGCGATTTAAAGAAGGAGCGGATATTCGAATCGGCTGAGCGGATAAGAAGGGTGAAGGAGAGAGGGCTTTAAGTATATTTAATAGCAACAGGCATGGTGAAGCATGCTATTACGCGGGAGTCTCAGGCGGTCGCTTTCTTTAGCATGTTTTTTGCCTCTTCCAGGGTAGGGTCGAGCTGGATCGCCTTCTTGAAAAAATCAGCCGCCTTTTTATTGTCTTTCTGTCTGTGATACATCATCCCCATATTGAAGCGGACACCTGCGTCGGACGGATCCAGCTGCATGGCCCTTTGGTATTCCACCTCGGCTTCCACGAACCTCCCCGCTCGGCTAAGCGCGATGCCGATCCTGTTGTAAACCTGGAGAAATTCCGGATTTTTACTTTTGGCAAGGTTGAAATACCGAAGTGCGTCATCTATCCAGTTCTTGTCGAGGCAGGCGTTGCCGAGATCGATAAGGAGATGGACGTTTTCAGGCTCGACCTCCGAGGCCTTGTCGAATGCGGAAATGGCAGAATCCTTATTGTCCTTTATCGAGTGGATCAGCCCAACGAAGTAGAATATTTCCCCGTATTCCGGGTCGACTGAAACTGCTTTTTTCAGAACTTTCATGGCGAGTTCAAAATTCTTTTTCTCAATCAGTATCTCAGCGAGCTTGGTGTAGCCGTCGATAAAGCCGGGGTCGGCCTTTACGCATAGCATCAGTTCCTTTTCCGCCTCATCGAGTTCTTCTTCCTCGAAATGCTTTGTCCCCTTGTTGTAATGTTCGAGCGCCTCGGAAATATTGGTTATCTGGTTTTTGTCGTATTTTTCATGCCCGGCAATTCCGAGGAGAGCGTTTTCCAGCGCCGCCGCGGTGAACGGCATTTCCAGGAACCGTCCGATCATCTGCTTCTTCTTATAGCTCCCGCGCAGTGCCTTGGGGCTTTTGGAGAAAACTATCAGAGGCGTCTTCATGAATCGCCTGCATGCAACAAGCTTGGAAAGGAGCGTGGGGCATGAAGCGGCTTCGGCGTTCATGATAAGGAAGTGGTACTGCGCCAGTTCCAGTTTTTCAAAGACCCCCACGCATTCGGTAATTTCATCCACTTTCTGGATGCGTCGCTCGCGCAGAGTTTGCTTGATAAACTTCGCCTCATTCTGCGGGAAGCCGACTACCAGAAAAGCGCACTTTTCAAGCGTCGCAAACAACTTATCTTCAGGACTTTCTTTAGCCACTTTTAATACTTTCCCCTATCTGATTGTTTTCAATTATATTACATATATGCAAACAAACAACAGTGGGGGGGGGACGTTATATCTTGTGGCAACTCCGATAGGGAATCTCGGCGATATCACCATCCGGGCAGTGGATATACTCTCAACTGTCGACAACATCGCCGCGGAGGATACCAGGAAGAGCAGAATACTTTTCAATCACCACGGGATAAAACCGAAAAGGCTACTCAGCTACTTCGGCCCGAAGGAGGAGATAAAGGCGAAAGAGCTTTTAAATCTGCTGGAGCAGGGGGAAACGGTAGCCCTCATCACCGATGCCGGGACACCAGGGATATCCGACCCCGCGGGGAGGATAGTGCGTCTTGCGATAGAAAATGGGATAAACATCATTCCGATTCCGGGGCCTTCCGCGCTTATCGCGGCGTTGCCGGTCTCCGGGTTTGATACATCTTCGTTCGTCTTCGAGGGATTCCTCCCTGTGAAAAGCGGGAGGAGAAAGGCGACCCTGGAAAGGCTCTACTCCGAAGGGCGGACGGTAATTCTATATGAGTCAACACACCGTATATTGAAACTTCTCGACGAGCTTGAGAGCGACATTCCCGAAAGAAAGATCGTCGTGGCAAGGGAGTTGACGAAGATGTTCGAGGAGTTCGTCCGCGGCACCCCGTCAGAAGTAAAGGCTCAGCTTACTGGCAAGCGCACCAAAGGGGAGTTCGTAGTCCTCATTGAAGGTGAAGATAAAAAAATCAAAGGTGGAAGTTGCGACGGATCCAGTTAAAATGCCGGGAAAAGGTTCGACGGACGAACCCTTTCCCGAATCGGATTTTTATCTGCAACCTGTTTTCCTTTATGCCCCCTTATGGTGTAACCATGAACTTATCCGGAGATACATCGTCAAGCAGTACTTCATATGGACGGGATGGGTCGAACCCGACCTTATCTGCAAGGACAACCCATACAGTTGTACTTGTAAACCGATTACAACTGCTGTCGCCTGTTTCGGCGTATCCATCCCAGAGATAATTGTATTTCATCGGAGAGTCGGCGAGGCTGAAGGTCAATTCCACGCCATCCTGTGTAACGGAACTCCCTGGGTAACATAGAAAAACCCCACTACTTGTTTGCGGAGTGAATGTTGTCTTGAATCCGTTGGTGTACGGAACAGTTACCGCAACTACCTCCAGTGTGTTGCGATAGTCGTATCCGTTGACCGTAACGCTGTTCCCGCCTGTCGGGCTTCCTATGAGCGTAGTAATATCGGTACTGGTACTGGTATTGGTGCTTGTGTTTGTAGTCGTGCCTGTCGCAGTGCTGGTAGAAGTTGAGGTGCCCGTGCCTGTTTGAGTTGGGGCAATACCGGCTTGAAGGTCGTACCAGTCGTAGTTCCCCAAGCTTTCTCCGGCATCCGCGTAGTCTCCGTCGCCGTTCTCATCCACTTCCATCTTGCACTGGCCTCCGGTCTGGACGGTGAGTTTCACGGACGTGTTGTCAGAACCTGAATAGATTATCACTCCCTGCGACGGTGTGCCGTCCCATGAAAATTTGAGCGGCGTTGTAGTGCTTATCGTGACGTACCCGTAATCGGAGTGATATACGTCGCCGGATATGCTTGTTTCTGTTACTTGTCCAGCGGAGCCGAGTGTCATGGATGTTTTATATTGATTCAGCTTGACCTGTATGCCGTCGATAGTGTCTATAACCGTGTTTAAGGTAAGTACCATGCTGGTCTCGGTATTCGAAAAGCTAAAGGAGCCCGAAAAGCTGTATGTCTCCTCCGCGGATTCGGTTGTTATGCCGGTTGTTGACATGGTCATCGTCATTGAGGTCATGTTGCCGGCGCTGTCCGTAGCGTATGAGCCTCTAATGGTGAAAGTACCGTTTTGGGTTTCGTTATTGTCGCAGAAATCATCAAAGACATATTTGCCGCTCAAAGTTTTTGCTTCTTCATCGACAGTCATTGTGATGGTATTGCTCCCACCGCAGGATCCTGATTCCACAGAGGTCTCCGTTTTAAAAAGAGGGAATCTTAAGTCGTAAAAATTTAATATGCGTTCGTACGGTTTGAGAGACGGTTTTGAAAAGGATGACGCCGCTCCACCGCCTATGGACGCTCCTCCAGAGACCGCGAATATCATGGTCTCTGCGTTATCAGCAGAAAGTTTTACCTTGGTAGTTTTCCCCTTGTATTCGATTCCCGAAGGGGTGGACGAATTTTCTTTTGCGTTGTCCTCCAGCAGAGAACCGCATGACATGAACGCGAGAGAGGGTGCCGTCAATGCCAGGGCCAAGCAGAGCGTAAACGCGGGCCGCGAGATTCTGCCTCCCTTTTTTGCGACGGCGATCCTTGCCGCGTTATAGAACTGTGAAACCCTTTTGATTATCGACATGTGAAGAATCCTCCTTAATACAGACAAATGAACCCTCTTTTTCCGGTTTACTGTTAATTCCCGTTCAGATGCATGTTGTATTTGCGATATCCGACAAACTGCGGGAATTGTAACAATATTCTCCTTATATGGCAATATATAAGCGATAAATATGCGCGGAATTCTCAAGATGCGGAATTTAAGGGTATGCGATTTGCTTGCGCAGGTTTCGAAATTCAGCCGCCTCTTTCCTGCGGAGGCGAAACATGGGCATGGGGGGCAAGTGCGCCGACCTTGATGCCGTCAGTTTTTACTGTTGGCCTTCCTTCGGTTCCGGTTCGGCGGCCTTTTCCGGCTTGCGGTTGACGACTACGCCTGAGGGCCTGACCACCCTGTCGTGGAGGAGATAGCCTACGCGCTGTTCCTCGATTATCACGTTATCCTCCACATCGGGATTCTGATGAATTGAGACCGCCTCGTGGTATACGGGATCAAATTTTTCCCCGGAGGTTTTTATAGGTTTCAGATGGTGCTGTTCGAGGGTCTTCTTCATGCCGTCAAGCGCCATATTCACGCCGTCGCGCAGTGGGTCCTTCTGGTCGGCGTATTTGAGGGCAAGCTCAAGGTTGTCCATTACCAGCAGCAGATCCCTCATCAGGGGAAGAGATGCGTATTTTAACGCGTCATGCTTCTGCTTCTCCAGCCTCTTGCGCGAGTTCTCCATCTCGGCCATGCTTCTTAAAAGCTGATCCTTCAGAGAGGCTACTTCGGCCTCAAGTATTTCTTCTTTGGAAGGTTCGGGCTGGGCGGGAGCTTTATCGCCAGCATCCATTAATTCTTCCGTCTCCTTGTCGGCAGTTGCAGTTTTTTCGCCCTGCTTCTTTTCGTCAGTTGCGGTTTCATGCTTTGCAGTTTTACCCTTTTTCGTCACTTTGAAGAAAACCTCCTGTTTATTTCCGATGATAAATGTTCAAGCAGGCCGAAAATGTACGGATAATCCATTCTGATGGGACCCATTACCCCTACGGTCCCCTGCAATCCGTCCATGTCCACGAAGGATGACGTAACAAGGGAGCATCCGTTGAATTCGTCCGAAGTAAAATCCGAGCCGAGGCTTGCGTGTACTTTTCTGTTCTCAATGCATTTTTCGATTATCTCAAGGAGCCTTTTCCTGTCCGAAAGCGTCTTTAATACCTGCTTCAGCATCTTTCTGTTCTTTTCGAATTCGGGAGCATCAAGGAGGTCGGCGGTCCCCTCCAGCGTTATTTCCGGCGCCGGGATCAGTTCCAGCATCTTTTCATGGAACGCAAGCGCGGTTTCCTGGAGCCGTTTGTACCTGTTCTCGTGGTGCGTCACCGATTCCCTCAGCCTGTTCCTTATCTGCCTCAGCGTCAGCCCGCTGTATCCGAGGTTAAGGAAGTTGGAAAGTTCCGTCAGCTCGCTTTCGTTCCACTCCTCCTCGATGGAAAAGAGGATGTTCTGCGTTCTTGAGTGCGGAGTGACAAGCACCGCCTGGATGAGGTTCCTGTTTATTTTCAGAAAATGGAATTTCTCGATGGGAGAATCGGTTACCGAGGGGAGGAGCATCAGGCTTGCCTGATGGGAAAAGGTGTTCAATATCTTTGTCACCTTTTCGAAACTGTTCTCGCCCGATTCAGCCGAGCTTGCAATGGTATCGTTGATAAGTTTCTTCTGGCTTTCAGGGAGCGGTTTTGCCGGCATAAGCTCTTCCACGAAGAAACGGTACCCCTTCTCCGTAGGTATCCTGCCGGATGAAGAGTGCTGTTTTATCAGGAATCCCTCCTCGTCGAGATCGGCGAGGACGTTTCGGATCGTTGCTGGGCTAAGATCGAGATCGGAGAGGGCGCTTTTAGAAAGTGTGCGTGAGCCTATCGGCGCCGAACTCTCTATATGCCCGAGCACCACTTCCCGCAGTACCCGCATCTTTCTGTCTTCCATATCTTTCCCGTCCCTTTATGTTGATGTCAGATATATTTTATAACAGATTCCGTCGCAACTTGGCTAAGTCAGTTTCCTCTTTATATCAGTTCTTTGCGCCAAGCATGACGAAATCGGCCTTTTTGGCTTTGAACACGGCATCAAGCGGCTCTTTCAAGCCGTCCTTCATTTTAAACGCGATAAGGTCGGCGTCTCTCCCTTTCTCTATGCTGCCGGAATTGAGGTCAAGCGCACGCGCGCCGTTGACAGTCGCCATTTCGATCAGTCGTTCGCGCGGGAGAGATGGAAAATAGGCCGCCCCCATCCGCAGTTCATTCAGCATGGATAGCGAGCTGTTTGACGCAAGCGAATCGGTGCCGAGCGCGGGCTTCAACCCGTAATCCAGCAGTTTTTTAAGCGGCATGACGTTCCCTCGCCCGAACCAAACCGACGAGCCGGGACAAAACACGGGAACAGCGTTCGCGGACGCGAGCAACTTTATATCGTTCTCGTCTATCTCGTTGAGGTGAACGGCGAGCGTATTCTCCAGAATGCCAAGCGAATGCAAATGCGCAACCGGCGATTTACCGTACCCTCTGAATCCGTCGGGTAAAAAACCTCTCTCTTCAAGGAGCCCGGCGAGTTCGCCGGAACCGTGCCAGATGAACTCATCTTCATCAAGCGTCTCTGCCAGATGAATGGAGAAGGGGATGGAGAGTTCCTCCGCCAGCATTTTTAGAAGTTTAAGGAGTTTCGGCGAAACATTGTACGCGGAGTGCGGGGCGATGCCGACGTCAATCCCTCTTCGGGCAAGCTCCTCTGCGGTTGCCCTTGTCTTTTGGAGAGCCTCCTCGGCGTCCTTTTCGTGCGGAGCGAGCGGCTCAAGGAAAGTTATCCCTTTCAGGCGTGAACCGGCGAGTGGTGAAACGAAATCGCCGGAACTCGCGATGTCCCCTACTGCGGAGATCCCGGAGCCCTGCATCTCTTCTATCGCCTCTTTCATGGATGCTTCCCGGAGATCCTGCGGCGTCTCCATGTTGTACCTTATCACTCCGGGTATCCATTTGGAGAACGAGCCGGGATACTTTCTCCCTCTCATGCCGGAAAGCTGGAGGTGGCAGTGCGCGTTGACGAATCCGGGGAGGACTATATGCGATGAAAGGTCGATGATGTTGTCGACCCTTTCCGTAGCGGTGTTGATCGGGCCGAAACCGGCAACTTTCCCCTTGTCGACGAGGATGTAGCCGTTTTCGATAGGGTGTGAGGTGACCGGATAAATGATACCGGCTTTTAGAAGGGTCGCCACAGGCCTCCCTTACCGTGAAGGAAAGCCTGCGGCAATCCGCGAATCGTTCGGCTTGTTATCGCCTCTCGCCAAGAAGCCTCAGCAACATTATGAAGAGGTTGATGAAGTCGAGGTAGAGCCTGAGCGCGCCGGAGATCGCCTCCTTGGTATCTTCCTGTGTACCTTCGTTGCCGATTATGTTCATCTTCAGTATCGACTGGGTGTCGTAGGCGATGAGGCCGGTGAAGATGAGCACACCCGCGTATGTGGTTATCCAGTAAACGGCAGGGCTTTGAAGGAACATGTTCACTAGCGAAGCTATTATTATTCCGATCAGGCCCATGAATAAGAAGGAGCCCCACGAGGTAAGATCCTTTTTAGTGGTCGCGCCGTAGAAGGACATCGCCGCGAACATTCCGCCGGTCACGAGGAACGCGGTGGTAATCGACGACTGCGTGTACGCAACGAAGATCACCGAGAAGGTGAGGCCGTTTAGCGCGGCGTAGCCGATGAACACGTTCATCGCCCTCTGCGCGCTCATTTGCATAACACGCGAGGCGAGGTAGAAAACGAGACCGAGCTCGCCGATGATAATGCCGAAAAAGAGGATCGGGTTGCCGATAATAGCGTTGTAAATCGATGGCGTGTTCGCCACATACCATGCCACAATGGCGGTAACCGCAAGTCCGGCCGCCATCCAGTTGTAAACGCGTATGAGAAACCTGGACTGTTCCGCCGCGATGGAGCTGGAAGGGGCGTAAGCGGCTTTTGCCCTGGGTCTGTTCAAATCACGAAAATCCTGCATCTGTTCGACTCCTTTAATTGTTCGATTGTTTATGCCAATATATAAGACCATTATAGAGAAGGGTCAAGCAAAGGGCAAAAAAAGTTTCCCTTAAGAAATATCAAATAAATTCGTTTGACAAATCCCCGGCAAGGCGTATAATTTCTCTTTCGAATTAACTTTAGAGAATATGGAATAGGCAATGAAAACAACGTATTTTGCGCGAAAAGAAGACTTCCCGGAAAACGGGAAAAAGTGGCGGATAATCGATGCCGACGGCATTGTGCTTGGAAAGCTGGCTGTAAAGGTGGCGGACGCATTGAGAGGCAAGGATAAGCCTACATTCACCCACCATGTGGACACAGGCGACTATGTAATAGTCGTAAACGCAGCGAAGGTTAAGCTGACCGGGGCCAAAGTGGACAAGAAGATATACTATCATCACACAGGTTTTATAGGTCATCTCAGGAGCGCGACAGCTTCCGAGATGCTGGAAAAGCACCCTGAAAGGGTGATCGAGGCGGCTGTTTCGGGAATGCTCCCGAAGAACAAGCTTCGCTCGAAGTTTATGAAAAAGCTGAAGGTGTATGGCGGTGCGGCTCATACGCACGAGGCGCAAAAGCCTGAAAAAATGGAGATTAACTGACTATGGCTAAAGGGCTGGTCGACGGAAGGGCATATGCCACTGGGCGGAGAAAGACCGCTTCATGCAGGGTCTGGGTTAAGCCCGGCTCCGGCGTTATCAAGGTAAACAGGCAGGAGCTTGGCGCCTACTTCAAAAGGCCGACCTCCGAGATGCTGGTAAAACAGCCGCTCACGATAGTTGACGGACTGACAAAATACGACGTAACCGCCACCGTATGCGGAAGCGGTCTGAACTCGCAGGCAGGCGCAGTAAGGCACGGTATCGCCCGCGCGCTTCTGAAGCTTGACCCCGGTTTCCGTCTGCCGCTGAAAAAGAAGGGGCTTCTCACAAGGGATCCCCGCATGAAAGAGAGAAAAAAACCGGGACAGCCGGGCGCAAGGAAGAAGTACCAGTTCTCCAAGCGTTAATAGAGAGATTACAAAAATGGATCTATTTATTTTGATTTCGGCAATGATTCAGGCAACGCTAGCGGTGCGTCTCGGCCTGGTCACGCTTCCAACCTTTTCCCATATGATATGGGTGAGGAGAAACTGGCGGTTTTAAGACGACAGAAAATTCGTTTTCACAAGCCGCCGGTTTTAAGAACCGGCGGCTTTTTTTTTGGTCAAAAATAATTTGCAGAGGATAAAAAGGTGAACCGCTTAAAGGATCTACAGAGTTCGGGCCTCGCGTTGATGTTGCTATCGACCTTCTTTTTCGGCTTCAAGCCGATTCTGGTAAGGATGGCGCTCGACGAAGGGGTAACGCCGGAAGATATTCTGATACTCCGCCTGATGATAGCCGTGCCGCTTTTCTTCCTGACCGTTCTGCTGATGCGAAAACTTGGCGATATGTGGATGCCGCCGGTTGAGTTTATTCTTTCATCAATCGTCGCCGTTGCCGGTATGGGGGGAGCGATGCTCTTCTCCTTCTACGCCATCAAGTACCTCGGCGCTTCGGTATCGACGCTGGTGATTTTCGTCTTTCCGGCGATTACGGCCCTTCTGTCGTTCGTCTTTTTCGGCGAACCGGTAACGAGCAGGAAGAAGCTTAGCCTCCTCATTTCGTTCCTCGGGATAATCCTTGTCGTTATCCCGCTGTCGAACGGCAACGGATTTGGCAATATCGCCGGATTCGATCCCGGCAAGGGGCTTTTCTTCGCGATGCTCTGCGCCCTCTGCTGGGCGTCGACGCAGGTGGCGTATCAGAAGATATTGGAGAAGAGGTCGCCGGTAACGACCGCGCTGATGACCTCTGTTGCGATGCTGGTTTTCTTTTTCGCCATGAACGGAATGCCGTCTACCGGTCTGACCACCAGGGCGTGGACGGCGGTAATCCTTCTCGGCACTGTAAGCTGGTACGTCCCGTTCTTCCTCGCGATGTACGCGCTAAAGATGATCGGCGCATCGAAGGCGGCGATAGTGCAGAGCACAGGCCCCGGTCTTACGGTTCTGATAGCCGGCCTTATGCTGGGCGAGAAGCTGGTGGCGCTTCAGTTCGGCGGGATGTTCCTCCTTATATACGCGGTGTATATGATAGGGAGCGAGAAGTCGCCAGCGAGGGCCGATCAGGAGCCGTCAACAGTGGCGATCAGGAACGGCGGAACGATAGAGCCGGAGCCTCTCCCCGTGCGCGACGAATAACGAAAAACAGATAGCCGGGCGGTTCTCCGCCCGGCTTTAAAACTAACAAATTTGTCTAGTCACCACAAATACAATTAGTTGTAGTCTGATATGCGCTCTTAATAGATTTTGAGCATAAAGTCGAAAAACATTATCACGAAAAAATACCATAATTGATGTTGATTCTCCTATGAATTTATATTATTTTCGAAAAAACAATAAATGGGGGAGTGATTTTAACAATGGATAGATAAATTATTAACCTTTTTAGTGGAGATAGCAAAATGACAGATTATGATTCGTATTACGATGTTATAAAAAACAAACTTGGCATCGAAGAAGCATATAAGGAGGCTAAAGAAGATTCTATAGATAGGTCACATGTTATAAATATGTTGTTAACTTGCATTACGACACTCCTATCTACTTGTTCACCATATGATTCTAAATCTACATTAATAAAAAATAAGGTAGCAAAAAGTTTGGAAAATCTAAAACCATTGATCCGATGAAATAAATCTCAAAAACCTGTAGATACTTAATCGTATATTGCTAACAAATTACTAGACGAATTACAAATAACAAATGGTCGCGTGGGGGACACCACGAGGCATATTTTTATTGAAGCCTGAATTTTCGCCTAACAGCAAGGATAAAAAGGGCACTAGATGTATATGTAAGTAATGTGTGAATAATCGCAAGAATATATTCTAGTAGATTCATGTTTGTAATATCACATGCCTTGACAAAGGATAAGGGGCGAAATGCGTTTAGAAAAAGTATCTGCAATGCCTCGTCAGACCACGAATACCGAAAAATCCAGAAAAATACAAATTGAATGATAATTAGCCATATAAAAGGATATGTGTAGCTTTGTCCAAAATTTGAGAATCCCCAATATGCATATATTCCGAGCTTATGAGATAGAGTAGTTTCTTTTCCTTTTAATAAGCATTTTTGTTCAAGGGCGAAGAATTTGGCTTTATATTTAATTGTTCCCGCTTCATCCATTTTCTTTTCCAAATTGCGATATTTGCCATTGTCTTCATATTGCGTGCTGATAAATTCTGCTTCATCAAAATTAACGCTCTCGTTAAACTTGGTTTCAAAAAAAATTGGTGCTTTTTTAAAAACTGCCCCAACAAAAGAAGCCTCACCTTTGAATGCTCTATTCCTGAAATTGATACGTTCATAAAATTTCGCATTAGAGAACAAAATATCATTAATAGTGAGTGCATGAGCATGATTATGAGAGACCGAGAAATTTGCAGGTCCATGGAAAATAGCATTTAAAAAAGTGGACTTGCCCGGAAAATGCGTATTGTGAAAATTTGCTTCCCTAATAAATTCTGAATGATTGAAAAAGATATCACCCTTTAATTCATAGTCAGACATATCAAAAGAACCATGAAATTTGCATTTTTTAAAACTTATAGCTCTTCCATTTGCTAAATTAGGAGGTCTAAATGGTTGTGCGAAAACAGCTCCCTCAAGGTTAAGGCATTCTTCCCTTGAAGTATTGAAGTTCTGTGCGATATTAGTGATTCCATTATTGAATCTACTGAGTAGATCATCTCTCCTGTTAGAAGCTGCAACCCAAGGATATTTCCCTTGGTTTTCATATTTTTCGTTGTACAGGTCGTATGGAAGGTGGAAAAGGCAATATTTATATTGGTCAAAACCGTAATCAGGAGAGTATGTATAATTCATATAACCTTTTACAAATTGGCAGGTTTCCTTTGAGCAAGGAGTCGGCAGAGTTGTTTTGCTATCACGCCATTTGGAAAGATTCCTAGCATCACCGTATTTACCGTTATACATTGGGTTATAGTTTAGCAATAAATCTGTTACTAATCCATCTAGCAGAACTTTAAGGCGCTACCCCTACAACAATTTTGTTAATTATCACATATAACCTCTTGATTATTAGTGGTATTAGTAAAGAAAGTTACAAAAAACAGATAGCCGGGCGGATGGCCGCCCGGCTATTGGAAAATTACCATAACTCCCTTCGGTTTCGCATGACTAGAGGGAGCGCAAAAGTCGCAATTATCATTAACGCGATGAAGGGGTACTGAATCCCGTATACAACCGGTGTAAGCGCAACCCGTGTCACAATCCTGAACGTCTCATGCGAGGCGATGAAATCTGCCACCGGAGGAGAGTAGGTGTAGTAAAGGTCAACAAGAAGCCGTCCGGTGTCGCTGACGAGGAGCTGTTTATCCCTGAAGTTGCGCAGTATTTCGACATGCGGTTCCATGTAACTCCCGTACGCGGCGGTCGCTATGAAACAGCCCCCGCCGGCACTATCACCGGCTGCGCTGTCGGTGGTGCTAGTGTTGGTTGCCGTACCTGTTCCGGTGTCCGTATTCGTTCCTGTGCCCGTACCAGTTCCCGTTCCTGTACCAGTGCCTGTACCAGTGCCTGTTCCGGTATCGGTAGTTGTGTCGGTTGAAGTCCCCGCTGTGGTGAAGCTCCATGAATGCGCTGTTGTCAGCGGGTTCCCGGCGAGATCGTTCGCCCCTGTCGAGATGGTCGCCGTATATGTCGTCCCGGCCATGAGGTCTGCCGACGGAGTAAAGGTAGCGGTGGTTCCGTCGTAGGCGACAGCTCCAGTCGCTCCGTTATCCAGCGTGAAATTTGCCGCAATGATCGTATCCGCCGACATAGGTTCGCTGAATGTCGCTGTGACTGTTGTGTTGACTGCAACATCAGTAGCGCCATCGACAGGTGTTGTCGATGAAACGGTCGGTGCTGTAAGGTCTGGCGCGTCCCCTGTTGTGAAGGACCAAGTGTATGCGGCGGCAATCGCGTTAGTAGCGACGTCGGTTGCCCCCGTAGTGATAGTCGCCGTATAGGTTGTCGAATACGCAAGACCAGCGTTCGGCGTAAATGTCGCTGTCGTGCCTGTATATGTGACCGTACCGGTTATGCCGTTATCGAGAGTGAAGGTCGACGACGTAATCGTTGCGGCATCCATCGGCTCGCTGAATGTAGCCGATACCGCGCTGTTCGTAGCGACCCCTACTGCCGAATCTGCCGGAGCGACGGCGGTTACCGTCGGCGGAATTGTGTCTACACCATTTCCAATCAGCACAAATGTGCTGGTAGGGTTGGAGGCATCGTTTGATGTTATCGTTACTGTAAGCGTTTTTGAAGCACCGACAGATGTAGGACTGAACGCAACTGTTACCGTGCAGTTACCGGCTGATGGAATTACCGGCGATAAACTCGCGCATGTCCCGCCGGTTATGCTGAACTCGGTTTTGTTTCCGGTAAGCGCAATGATGCTTACCATATTGCCAGACCCTGCATTCGAGATGGTAAAGCTCGTACTAGAGGTTGTCCCTGTTTCGACGTCTCCGAAATTGTGCGGGGATGCGGTTGTAAATACCATTGTGGGAGTAGAAGCGGTGATCACTTTATTGGTGATGTTCCCCGCGGCATCATAGGTGTAGGCTATCTGGTTTCCACCGATGAACGCGTTTGTGAGCCGTCCCGCACCGTCGTAGGTATAGTATTCATTTACTGCCGCCGCAAAAGCGCTTGACGCAAACATGGCGATAATGAAGATCGGCAGGAAGAATAACCCCGTCTTTATCGGTCTCATTTTATCGGACTCCTTTTTTTCGGCGTTAACCATTTTCAGTAAAGACCCGGCAGAGGGAAGAGACTTTTTTAAGTTTTCAAATATGTTTTTCATCATCCCCCCCCTTAGTATGCAAACGCGCCATAGAGTTTAGTGAACATGCCGCCGATACCCTCTTCGGCCCACTGCTCGCCGCATCGGTTTACTTCCTGCGCCACCGCGCCGTATTGCCCCGATGTGACAGCCTTGTTATAGGCCCGTCTCGACTTTTCGTCGCCATTGGCAAGGGTGGTTCCAATCCTCGCGACCTGTTTGACAGAATGACTGAAGTTCCCTCCCGTTGCGGCATCGGCGATGGCAAGCGGAGCGCCGAACGCGACCCCAACGGCAACGTCGGTAGCGGCAGATGCGGCGGCTCTTGTCACGACCGTTCCGGTACCCTGTCCTTCAGCAAGGGCATCAGTAGCTTCATCGTAGGCCGCTGTCAGGGCGCCAACTGCCGTCCCTAAGGTCTTCACAGCCTTTGCGCCTTTGGCCAGTTTGGCCGCCTTTGCCGCTTCGTCCGCGTTTTTAGCTCCGGCCTCCAGCCCTTTTTCAACACCTTCGAAAAGGCTTTGTGTGGCAACTCCCTGCCAGTCGGGATTGATACCGCCGCCGGGAGCCGCAGCCTTTTCAACTGTCCGTTCGGTCTGATCGCCGTCACCGGGCGATTTGGCGGTAGTTGGAACCGGGCTTGGCGGTTCGGGTATGGCGCTGGCAGGCGCTTTTTCATGCCACGACTCGGTATCCGGTGCCAGCTGGCCCGGCAACAGATCGTTCGGATTTAATCCAAAGAAGCTGGCGTAGGCGCCGCTCATCTCGTCACCGAGGATATGACCGAGTTTTAACGAATCGACGACAAGTGCGTCGAAGCCGTTCGGGTCGGCGTACTTTTTCGGGTTCCCCATAGCGTACTGGTAAGGGTTGATGCTCTTCGGCCCGATAGAAGCCACGGAGTCTCGCGAGAGGAACCTGCCGTTCGACGCATCGTAATAGCGCGCCTTGTTGTAATAAAGCCCCGTGGTACCTTCCTGCATTACTCCGGCTCTCCCCTGATAGGTGAAGGGATTTTCGACCGCGCCACCCGAACCTATTATCTCGCCGTAGGGGGAGTATGCGTAGGAGTTGACTACCGCTCCCGCATTATCGGAGGTGAATAAAGTGTTGCCGGATTCGTCGTAGTGATAGAAGTAGCGTGTGGTGTTGTCCGCTTCGACCGCGTGGAGGAGACCGCCTGTCGGAGTATGGATATAATACCTAACCACTGTGCCAATCTTATCTTTCACTACCGATACCGCTGGTGCGCCGAGAATATTATTCCACACATAGTTGGTTACGGTTGTTCCTCCATCGTTTGTGCGGGAGAGCATCCGCCCATGCGCGTCATATGTGATGTCGACGGTTGTTGCTCCTTCGGTGTAGTTGGTCAAGCGTGAAGCGCCGTCCCATGTATATGTCCTGGTGCCATCGGCAGTAGTCCGGCCAAGAGAGTCGTAGGAAAATCCAGCAGTGCTGACCTGCGATGCGGCGTCGAAAGTCCGGGCTGTCGTAGCGGTCACGGGCGCGGGTGCTACAGGGACACTCCTGGCGGCGGAGGAGATCTCTCCTACGCTGTTCCTTGCCAGAGTGATAGAAGAAAGTGCGCCTTCGGTAATCCCAGTGACATTGCTGTCATTGTCGTATGTATAGGTGGTGATGACTCCATTCGGCCTTGTTATTGTCGACAACCTGCCGGCAGAATCATATGCGAAGGCGGTCGTTCCCCCAACCCAGTCGCTGACGCCTGTAAGACGTTTTCTGCTGTCGTATGTGTAGGTGACAATTTTGCCTGTAGAAAGCGTCACGGTCGCAAGGTTGTTGTCAGGGTCATATGTGGCTGTGATGCCGTTGCTGTTTGTTTTCCTGCCGAGAAGGTCATACCCGATCATAATTCCAGAACCTGTGATGAGCCTCCCAACTTCATCGTATGTGTAGTTAAGCGTTAGTCCTGTCGAGAACGCCCTCTGCGTGACGTTGCCGACACCGTCGTATGTCATGGCAACGGTAGATGTATCGGGGAAGGTGATGTTGGATAGCCTGTTGCGCGAGTCGTATCCGTAGGTTGTTTCTTTCGCAAGCGGATCGGTGTTGGAAGTGAGTCTCCCTTGCAGGTCGTATCCGCTATCCCAGAAATTTCCGTTCGGGTCGGTGACGCGGGTAATCTGCCCGATCGCATTTCGGGTGTAGCTTGCGCTGACAGCGCTCGCAAGAGTTACCCCTGTCAGAACGCCCCCTGGGCCATATGTCCTCTCGATTGTATCGCCGTTAGGTTTTGTCACCCCTGTTACCAGCCCCATTGCGTTGTGCGTGATGGAGGTTTTATCACCCTGCGGGCTCGTAACTCCGGTAACGCGCCCCATGCTGTCGGTGTCGATAGTGGCGGTATTGTTTGCCGGGTCGGACGAGGATGCGGGGGTCCCCTCCGCGGTGTACCCCTGGCTTATCGATTCGGCTGAGGTGTTGTCGGTTACCGATGCCACGCGACCGAGCTTGTCGTAGTTTATTGTCATGGTATTGCCGGACGGCGAGGCGAATGTGGATGGCCTCCCGAGCGAGTCGTATGTCCGTGTGACTGTGTTTCCAGCCGGGTCAGTGACGGAAAGGAGCCTGTCCATCAGATCGTATGTAAAGGTGGTGATGGCGCCGGTGCGGTCGGTCATGCTGGTCATATTACCGTTCATGTCGTAGGCGTAGTCTGTGAAATTCCAATTTTCATCCGTGATGCGCATTACCTGGTTCGCCTTGTTGTAGCTCATCATTTTCGTAGTAGTATCCGCGTGCGTAACTGTTATCAGCCTGTTGTTGTTATCGTAGGTATGACTGGTAACGTTTCCTGAGTGATCCTGAATAGTGTTCAGGGTCCCGTCTGTGTTGTATGTGAATGTCGTTGTTCCGCCGAGTGTGGTGGTGACGGTCTCCATCTGCCCGCGAGCGTTGTATGTGTATGCCGTAACGCCAAGGATCCTGTCCAGCTTTGTGGTCAGGTTTCCTGCCGCGTCGTACTGGAAGGTCTCAAAAGTGCCGTCCGGGTAGTCTATCCTTGAAACCTTCTTGAAGGTGAACCCGTTGAAGGTTATCGGCGTGTACTGGTAGCTTACCGAGTTGCCGTCCGGGAGGCTGATGGACGACGCCTTCCCGCTTGCAGGGTCGATGGTGATGGATGTTGTGTTTCCCCGCCTGTCGGTGATCGAGTTTCGCGCGCCGCTTGCGGCGGAGCCGAGAGTTAGCGTCTTTGCGTTCTTATCGGTGACCGATTGCAGTTCGCCGTTCGCGCTGTGCGTGTGCTGTGTGGTGTCGGTGTTCGGGTCGGTCATCGTTGTGGTGTTCCCGCTGTAGGTGAATGTCTGTGTGTTTCCGTATGCGTCGGTCTGCGTCTTCACCTTGCCGCTGTGGTACTGCGACTCGGCAATGGTGTAGTAGGTTTGGGTGTAGGGGGTGTTCCCTTCGGGGAGAGTTTTCGAGATGAGCTGTCCCTTGTCGGCGCCGTCCGGCGCGGCGTAGGCATAATCGGTGAAGTAACCGTATACATCGGTGAATCTCGTGAGGTTTCGGCTGGTATCCCTGCCGTACCAGACGGTTCTGTCGGTAGTGCTGGTTGTCGGGCTGGTCTTTTTCCACTCCCTGACCATATAGAGGTATCCGTTCGCGTCATGGGCAAGTTCAAACTTCCTTTCCATATTGTTATCGGTGATCTCGTTAAGGAAACCGTTCGTGCCGTAATTCAGGTAGAGGACGTTCCCCTTTCCGTCTTCTATCTTCGTCAGCTTGTGCGCTGTCGCCGACCACGGAACGGAGAATGTGTAGAAGAGTTTTGTGCCGGGGTCACGGACGATTATCTCCGAGCCGGGTTGCTGAATCTCGTATGGGGTATCGAGGTTCGTATCCTGTGTCCATGACCCCGCTCCGTCTGAATGGAACTTCGTCATCTTCCCCTTGTCGTTTACAAGTGAGAGGAGGTTCCCGGTCCAGTGGATGCTCCACTCAAAGTTGTGCCTCCAGTTGTTGCCGAGCGAACCGCCAATTCCCGCTACTCTCATCCTGGAGGCGTAGTAGCGCTGAAACCTTAATGGTAGCGGACCGCCAAGATTTATGTCGGGCGGTTCGGTGAAGAAAAGCTCTCCTGTATGTGTGTTTACCGGGTCGCCGTCCGTTCCAGCATCGGGGAAATCGGAGCCGCTCCCGCCAACAGGGGTGAGCGGGAGGTCTATATATATGAAGATGGTGATACTGCCTGATGAGTTGCATAGGTTGGTGTCTCCATAGTCGTTAACAACCGGATTTCCATCCTGCGCCCATGTAATGGTTATCGATGTTTCACCCCCAGCTGCGGCGGTGACAGTGAAAGTCTCAATTCCGGATGCGGAAATTGCCGTGGGGGAGACGGTCGCCACGCCAGAATCTGCGACGACCGCGGAGCCGGTCCAGCCGCATCCGTAACCGTCTATGTCGAATGTACCGGTCTGGCCTATCTCAGTAATGGTGACCGAGCCGACGGACGGGTAATTGTTTGATGAATAGTCGACCGCCCAGGCGGAGGGTAATCCGGTAATTATTAATGATGCTAAAAGCAGTGCGAAAAACGTTGCCATATGTGAGACCCGTTTTCCGATTGGTTTCAGGATATCTCCAGATTTACCGGAAGTGAATGGTTCCGCATCAGATTTTTCGACAGTCATGTTTACCCCCAATAAATAGAATCTTTTTTCGCACCCCATGTTGTGGATATTTGCAAGAGCGACCGGCTGAGATCAAAGGTGCAAGGCAAGGTAGAACAGCTATTTTGAGCGCCCCTCAACTATTTTTAACTTACCCCATATAGCCGAAAAATGGAATACTCAATTATGCTACCATTACGGGTACCGGTGCGATTTTTTACAGTCATATCGGCAAAACGGTTTGAATCGTCAGGCTTTAAGTATGAAGAGCTTGATCATAAAAAAGATGTTATTTTGCCTTGGATGCAACGGCGCCTTAGGCTTTGAAATAATTCGATTAATGGTGGCCTCGGCGTGATTCGAACACGCGACCTCCAGATTAGGAATCTGTTGCTCTATCCTACTGAGCTACGAAGCCACACTAAAAAAACGACTTGCGTATTATACGGGCAAATTACCAAACCTGCTACCGTATATATGAATCTTTAGTTATTCACCCGGTATCCATATATAATGAACAAATAGAATACGGTTTTGCCGTTTCTTGTGCCACGTATGCACCTGTGATATCGTTAGTGGAAATTACAGTTTAAACCATGTGGTACCTAGGCGGGCTCCAACGGCCTTTTCCTGGTATGACTTTAAAAATGAGGTAGTTGTGACGCAATTTCAGAAAAACTTGGCGCTTTGGCTGGTAGTTCTCCTTTTCATGATAGCTCTTTTCAACGTTTTCAATCAGCAGGAGCAGGGCCGAAACGAGATCCTTTATAGCGAGTTCGCGGAGGCTGTGGATGCCGGGCGCGTTGACGAGGTGAAGATACAGGGTGAAATTATTTCCGGCAGATACACCGACGGCGGATATTTCGAAACTTTCGCCGCGGAGGACCCTCAGCTCCTTCCGCTCCTTCGGGAAAAGAAGGTGCGCATCTCCGTCCGCCCTATGGAGCAGGGTTCATGGTTCATGAACATATTCATTTCATGGTTCCCCATGCTCCTTCTCATAGCGATATGGATATTCTTCATGCGCCAGATGCAGACAGGCGGATCGAAGGCGATGAGTTTCGGAAAGAGCAGGGCGAAACCTCTGCACGAATCCAAGAACAGGGTGACTTTCAACGACGTAGCCGGAGCTGACGAGGCGAAGGAAGAGCTTGAGGAGATAATTGAGTTCCTCAAGAATCCACAGAAGTTCACAAAGCTCGGCGGAAAACTCCCCAAAGGGGTTCTCCTTATGGGCCCTCCCGGCACAGGAAAGACACTCCTTGCGCGGGCTGTCGCCGGAGAAGCGCAGGTTCCGTTCTTCAGTATTTCAGGCTCCGATTTCGTGGAGATGTTCGTAGGCGTAGGCGCGTCGCGCGTGCGCGACCTATTTGAGCAGGGGAAGAAAAACGCTCCGTGCATAATTTTCGTAGACGAGATAGACGCAGTAGGGCGTCATCGAGGCGCGGGTCTCGGCGGCGGACACGACGAAAGGGAGCAGACGCTCAATCAGCTCCTCGTGGAGATGGACGGTTTCGAAGGGAACGACGGCGTAATAATGATAGCGGCGACAAACCGCCCGGACGTTCTCGACCCGGCGCTCCTTCGACCAGGCAGGTTCGACAGGCAGGTAGTGGTTGCGATCCCGGATATTCGCGGACGCGAAGGAATTCTGAAGGTACACGCCACTAAGGTACCCCTTGCCGATGACGTTGACATGAAGGTCATCTCCCGCGGAACGCCCGGCTTTTCCGGTGCCGATCTCGCCAATCTCGTAAATGAAGCCGCTCTTCTCGCCGCAAGCCACGAAAAGGACAAGGTTACGATGAGCCATTTCGAGGAGGCGAAGGACAAGGTGATGATGGGTAAGGAGCGTCGAAGCGCCGTCATCAGCGAGGTAGAGAAGAAGAGCACCGCCTATCACGAAGTGGGGCACGCGGTTGTGGCGATGATGCAGCCGGACGCGGATCCGGTGCACAAGATAACGATAATCCCGCGCGGCATGGCGCTTGGTCTCACGCAACAGCTTCCGGTAGAGGACAAGCATACCTATTCGCGCGATTCGCTCCTTATCAAGATAGCGATACTGATGGGGGGAAGGGCCGCCGAAGAGATCTTCCAAAACGAGATGACTACCGGCGCGGGGAACGATATCGAACGTGCTACAGACCTTGCGCGAAAGATGGTCTGCTCATGGGGAATGAGCGACAAGATGGGGCCGCTCGCTTTCGGCAAGAAGGAAGAGCAGATATTCCTCGGGCGCGAGATACAGAACCACCAGAACTACAGCGAGACCACCGCCGAGCATATCGACGACGAGGTGACGAGAATAGTAAAGGAAGGGATGGAAAAAGCGAGAAACATCCTTATCCAGTACAAGGACAAGGTTGAGATCATGGTGGAGATGCTCCTGGAGAGGGAGACCCTTAACGGAGATGAGGCGAGGCGGATAATGTTCGGCGACAACGAACCGAAAGCGAAGTCGAACGATTCCGGCAAGAGCGGAGTTGAATCGAAGGAAGCCAGGACAACGAAAAAGAGCGAGAAGAAGAAAGAGCCGTCGTCAGGCGGTCCGTTGCCGGGCGACATTTCGCCGACACCGGCAGTTTCGTAAGCAAATCTGATATTCAAGGGGGCATCGCTTTCGGACGATGCCCCTTTAAAAATGTTTCCATTCTCCGTATCCGCATCATGAAAAAATTTTAAAAACGGGAAGTAAACGGTTTTGCAACCAACCCAAAAAGGGTAGAATGAGCCACTTATGAAATTCATGGACAGACTCCGCAAGGAGGTAATGATAATCGACGGCTCGATGGGGGTATTCCTCCAGTCGGAAGGACTCCCAAGCGGATACGCCCCCGACCTCTGGAATCTTGAGAGACCTGATCTGATAGCCAAGGTTCACAAGACCTACCTCGACGCGGGATCACAGATAGTTATTACAAACTCGTTCGGCGCGACATCTCCGAGGCTTGCCGACTACGACGCTGAAAGAAAAGTACGTGAAATAAATCACGCCGCCGTCGCGAACGCGCGCAAAGGGGTAGGGGACAAGGCGTACGTTGCCGGCGGGATGGGTCCCTCGGGCAAAATGATAGCTCCAATAGGTGACGTATCCTTCAAGGAAGCTATTGCGATATTCAGCGAGCAGGCGTCCGCGCTTGTCGAGGCTGGTTGCGATCTCCTGATAATAGAAACAATGTTCGACCTCATGGAGGCAAAAGCCGCCATCATAGCGTGCAACGATTTCCGCAAGGATATCCCTCTCATCTGTTCGATGACATATTCCGCTGGCGGGCTTACCGATACCGGGACGACGCCCGAAGCGGCCGCCGCTGTCATGGAAGGTCTCGGCGTGGACGTTATAGGTGTGAACTGCTCCACCGGCCCGGACGAAATGCTCCCGGTTATCGAAAGGCTCGGCAAGTCCACAAAACTCCCGATAATGGTAGAGCCGAACGCAGGTCTGCCGGTGATGGAGAAGGGACAGACAGTATTCAAGGAGTCGTCCGATGTCCTGGCCGGTTACGCCGGAAAGTTCGTCGATCTCGGAGCGAACATCATCGGAGGCTGTTGCGGCACAAAGCCGGACTATATAGAAAAGATAAGCAAACTTGTAAAAGGGAAACCTCCAGCCCCCAGAAGCGGGCATACCGGCGTGGTGATAGCCTCGCGCTCGAATGTCGTCTGGATCGGAGCGGGACATCCTTTCCTGAAAATAGGGGAGAAGATAAATCCCACTGGTAAAAAGAAATTTTCGCAGGCGATCAAGGAAGGGCGGCTCGACATGGTGCTCGCCACCGCCAGAGAGCAGGAAGAGAACGGCGCCATGGCGCTCGACGTAAATGTCGGCGTACCGCTTATAGACGAACCGGGGATGATGGGGAAGGCGATCACCGCCTTGCAGAATGTTACGAGACTGCCGCTGGTCATAGATTCTTCGAATAATCACGCCCTTGAAACCGGCCTCGACTTTTACGGCGGGCGCGCGCTTGTGAACTCCGTCAACGCCGAGCCTGAAAAGCTCGAAGCCGTTCTGCCTATGGTGAAAAGGGCGGGCGCGGCTGTGATGGCGCTCTGCGCGGGGGAAGAGATACCTGAATCGGCAGAGAAGCGTTTCCAGTTCGCAAAGACCATTCTCGACCGCGCGCTTTCGCTTGGCATGAGGAGGGAAGATATAGTTTTCGACTGTCTGGCGGTTGTCGCTTCCGCGATGCAGAATGGCGCAAGGGAGACTCTCAAACTCGTGAAGATGATAAGGGAAGAGCTCGGCTGTTCGACCACGCTCGGCATTTCGAATACGTCGTTCGGTCTACCGGACAGGCCGTCGATAAACAACTACTACCTCGCCATGGCAATGGGCGAAGGGCTCGACGCCGCGATAGTAAATCCATACTCGGCGGGGATGCACAAGGCCGTCGCCTCCGCCTCGATATTCACGGGACGGGATGAAGGGTGCAAGAGCTACATCGAGTTCGCGACGCATTACGAATCGGGTGATGGTACCGACACTCTGAGAAAGACCGCCGGCTCCGATGTGGAGGAGAAACCGAAAAAGAAGATGACGACGCGGGAAGAGGTCTACTCCGCCGTTCTTGAAGGGGAGAAAGATTCGATACACGCGCTGATAAACAGGGCGCTGGAGGAGAAGATACCGGCGCTTGAACTTTTCATGGATATCATGACTCCTGCCATACGGCAGCTCGGGGATCTCTTCGGCGCTAAAAAGAAATTCATCCCGCACCTGGTCGCCTCCGCCGATACGATGAAAAAGGGGATGTCAATACTCACCCCGATACTCCTTTCGGGCGGGTCGGTGGAGAAGAAGGGGACTATCATTTTCGCCACGGTAAAGGGTGACGTGCACGATATAGGGAAGAACGTCTGCTGTATAATGCTTGAGAACTTCGGATGGAAGGTTGTCGACCTGGGGCGCTCGGTCCCTATGGAGGATATCTTCGAGGCGGCGGAAAAGCACAAGGCCGATATACTCGCGCTCTCGGCGCTAATGACGACCACGATGGTGCGTATGCCGGAGATAATCGATGAAGTGAAAAAACGCAAACTCCCATACAAGGTTATGGTCGGCGGAGCGGTCGTCACGAAGTCGTTCGCCGACGAGATAGGGGCAGACGGATACGGCAAGGATGTAGGCGAAGTAGCGGGCCTGGCGGAGAGCCTTCTGGTAAAATGAAGTCCATGCGATATCTTCCGGTTGCGGCGCTCTCTCTCCTCTTTTTCGCCTGCGCCGATTTTTCCTCGTACAGGTACTTTCATGTATATGCGATGGTGAAGCCTTCCAGTAGCTCTTCGGGGATGCACGAGGATTCCGACCTCGCGTTCCGCTTTGCCATTTCCGAGAAAAAGATTAAGGCATACATAACGAATAAGTCTGCTTCCGATGTGAACATCAAGTGGTCGGAGGTGGCGTATATCGATTTCAAGGGCGCCTCGCACAAGGTGGCGAACAACGAAGTCCTCTTTACTAACAGGATGGACAAGGCAAAGGATACGGTTCTGAAGCCGGGGATCACCGAGGAGAACGTGATAGTTCCCGTTGATAATGTGGAAAAGCTGGAGGAGCAGTGGACATGGTCGATAGTTCCGCTGTTCGATCAGGAAACCGATGCGGCACTGCTAAACAGGGATAAGACCTTCGGGGTTATTCTCCCGGTGAATCTCGCGACAGGGGAGAAGGTATACCGGTTTGAATTCAAGGTTGCCGCCGTAATACCCCACCGCTACCACAACCCGCGATAGCCAAACGCCAGACATAAAGTAGAGCATTCTCCCTCCTTTAAAGGAGTATATGCGGAAAGCAGTTTGCCGCTTTCCGAAATGTCCCCGGCTATTTTCATCAAAACAAAAAACTGAACGATTTTCATTTTTCCCGGACAAGTCCTCAAATTGCAGGAATTGAATCGCAATACCTTGACTCCAGCCGGAACGAATCTTAGAAAAAATACATGAGAGACTTTAGCAAATACACGATAAAGGCATCCGAGGCGGTGCAGTCCGCTATGCAGAGCGCCGGGAGGCGTCAGCATCAGGCGATCACTCCCTTGCACTTTTTGCACGCGATTGCCGCGCAGGAGAACGGCGCTGTTCCTCTCCTTCTGGAGAAGCTCGGCAAGCCTGCGAAGAGCATCCTTTCACAGGTTGAAAAAAAGCTTGAAGGGTTGCCGAAAATATCGGGTTCCGGCCAGGTATACCTCTCGCCGGAGGGTGACGCTCTTTTGAAAAAGAGCGAAGAGGAGAGCGCAAAGCTGAAGGATGAATTCGTCAGCGTGGAGCATCTCTTTCTCGCGATGCTTGATGATGAAACATGCCGGAAGATAATCGGATTTTCCCGTGATGAAATTCTGGAGGCGCTCGCTTCTATCCGCGGTAACCAGAGGGTGACCGATCAGGATCCGGAGGGGAAATACAGGGTGCTGGAAAAATACTGTCTTGATCTGACAGAGCTGGCATACAGGGGGGAGATAGATCCCGTCATCGGGCGGGATGAGGAGATAAGGCGGGTAATGCAGATACTCACGAGAAGGACAAAGAACAATCCTGTCCTTACCGGGGAGCCTGGAACCGGAAAGACCGCGATAGTGGAAGGGCTCGCAAGGAAGATAGTCGATGGCGACGTGCCGGAGAACATAAAGGATAAAAAGATTCTTTCGCTTGATATGGGTTCCCTCCTTGCCGGGACGAAATACCGCGGGGAGTTCGAGGAGCGACTGAAAGCCGTCATAAAGGAAGTTGAGCAGAGCGCCGGGAACATCATCCTCTTCATTGATGAGCTCCACACGATAGTCGGCGCCGGGAGCGTCGGCGAGGACGGGAGCATGGATGCCGGGAACCTGCTGAAACCCGCGCTTGCGCGAGGGAAACTTCATACTATCGGGGCCACAACTCTCAAGGAATACCGAAGGTATATAGAAAAGGACGCCGCACTTGAACGGCGTTTCCAACCGGTGATGATAGACGAGCCGTCGGTGAAGGACGCTATCTCCATTCTGCGGGGCATAAAGGAGAAATACGAGGCGCATCACGGCGTGCGGATACAGGACGACGCGATAGTTGCCGCCGTGGAACTTTCGTCGAGGTATGTTCCGGACAGGTTCCTCCCGGATAAGGCGATAGACCTGATAGACGAATCGGCAAGCAGTCTCAAGATGGAGCTGAATTCCAAACCTGCGGAACTCGACAGACTGGAGAGGGTTTCGCGCAGGCTTGAGATAGAGCGCGAGGCTCTGAAGAAAGAGACCGATAAGTCGTCCGGCGGACGGCTGAAGGAGATCGAAAAGGAACTCGCGGACATTAATGAGGGGCGGAGAGAGTACGAGCTCCGGTGGCTTCGCGAAAAAGAGGCGATAGACATTTTGAAGAACGGCACAAGGGAGCTTGATGCGCTGAAGGAAGAGGCGATACGGTGCGAGCGCGAAAGCAATTTCCAGCGGGTGGCGGAGATAAGGTACGGAGAGCTTCCTGATCTTGAAAAGAAGATGGCTTTCGCGCGTGAAAGCGCCGCAAAAGGTGGGGAGCATGGCGGAACGCTTCAGGAAGAGGTTACAAGAGAAGATATAGCGAAGGTCGTATCGCGCTGGACCGGAATACCGGTTGCGAGGATGATCTCGGAAGAGAGTGAAAGGCTTTCGATGATGGAGAGCGTGATAGCAAGAGAGGTTGTCGGGCAGGAAGCGGCGGTAAAGGCGGTCTCGAACGCCGTGCGAAGGAGCCGTGCAGGGATACAGGAAGAAGGGAGGCCGATAGGTTCCTTCATTTTCCTCGGGCCTACCGGTGTGGGAAAGACGGAGCTTGCGAAAGCGCTGGCAAACTTCCTCTTCAACAGCACGAAAGCGATTATAAGGATAGACATGAGCGAGTATATGGAAAAGCACGCAGTCGCGCGGATGGTGGGCTCGCCTCCCGGTTATGTGGGGCACGAAGAGGGGGGACAGCTAACCGAGGCGGTTCGGAGAAATCCTTACAGCGTCCTTCTTTTCGACGAAATAGAGAAGGCCCACCCGGATGTCTTCAATATCATGCTTCAGCTTCTTGATGACGGGAGGCTGACCGACGGCAAGGGGCGCATCGTAGATTTCTCCAATACGGTCGTGATAATGACCTCGAACATCGCCTCGCATTACATCGCGGAGTACACCGAAGATTCCGAAGAGCAGAAAATGCGTGTGCATGAGGAGCTGAAATCTCACTTCAGGCCGGAATTCCTCAACAGGATAGACGACATAATAATCTTCCAGCACCTGAAAGAGGCTGAGCTGGAAAAGATAGTCTCCATCCAGCTTGGCAAGGTAAGGGAACGGCTGGAAGGGAAGGGGATAGAGCTTGTAATTGACAGGAGCGCCGCGGAACTTTTGGCGAAAAAAGGGTACAGCCGCTCTTTCGGCGCGAGACCTTTAAAGCGGGTTATTCAAAACGAGATACTCGACGAACTGGCATTGCGGATAGTCGAAGGGAAGATAGGCGAGGGTGGGAGAGTAATAGTTACTTCCGGGGATGGGAATATCCGGTTTGAAGAGGAGGTAGCCACCACGGCATGCGTCTAGGCTGTTTGACGGATATGTTCTACCTTCATGCAGAGGTTTTGTACCACATCAATGCCGGCGGATGAGATCATTTTTGCAGCTTCGTTATTGATTACTCCTATTTGGAACCATACCGCCTTCGGTTTGTTCTTCATGGAAAGGATCTCGCCAGCCAGCGCAGGGAGCGTGGACGGTTTTCTGAATATGTCGATTACGTCGACCTCAAACGGGATATCCGCCAGTGTGTGGTAGCATCGCTCACCGAGGATCTCATCAGCCGTCGGATTCACCGGAACTATCCTGTATCCATTTTTCTGCATATAGGCGGCGACCATGTGGCTGTCCCTCTCCTGTTTTTTTGAAATGCCGACCACGGCGATGGTCTTGTAGGAGGTGATAACCTTTTTTATCAGTTCCGGGTCGTTCGGATGTCCGGGAAATTCACAACTATCGTTTTCTTCATCGCTCATCTTATACGTTTCCTTTTTTTTTAGGGGAGTTTGCCGGTTAGCCGCCGATTTTCTCACGAATTTCCCCGGAAAGATTTTCAGGAGGGATTATATCGTCTCTCCGCCTGAAAATCTCCAGGGTTTTCCTAAGGGACTGTAAAACCATAAGGCACGGTGGACAATTCTGAAAGTGGCTCTCTAGTCTCGCTTGAGTTCCGGGGTCGAGCTCTTCGTCTACGTAATCGGACATCTTTCCAAGCAGTTCGATACATTCGCCATTTTCATGGGTATGCCCTTTACATCCGTTGTCATTGTCAGCCTTCATAATTTCCCTTCATTCGGACACCCCGGAAGGGGTAAGCGGTCTACTGACTGTTCGTCATCGCTTCCAGGATATCCTTTATCTGGAGTTTCCTTATCTTTATTTCATGTACTCGGTTATGGTCTTCCTCTGTCATAGATTTCAGCTTATTCAGCTTTTCAGTCTCTTTCTTTAGATACAGATATTCGTCATAAAGTTCCCGAAAATCTTCATTCTCCTTGTAAAGGGTGTCGAATGCAGGATTTTGCTGAATTGACGTCATCATTTCTTTAGTCCTCCAATATTAATGGAAAATAATTGATTGAACTGCGGTGCATGTAATTGGGCCTTATGCGGAAAATGTCGCTTTCCGCCTTTGCAACCCCCATTTTTTCGGCAAGGAGCGCCACGCCCGCCGAAGTGGAAAAAAGATAGGTGTCTTCAACGACCTTCACGCCGGCTTTTTCCAGGTTTTTCCGATAAACCTCCGCCCCCTCTCCAAAAGCCAGAATGCTGTTCCCTGTCTCGCTTATTATCTCGTCAATCACCCCTACGCTGTCAGGGGAGAGGCGCTCTATGCCATCCCCATTCTTTTTGAACAGGCCGTAGTAGACGTTCTCCTGCCCCGCATCCAGCATAGGCGCAAGAACGCCGTCCCCCGAATATCCAGATGAGAGGGCCATCGCCTCTAGCGTGCTTACCCCGAAAACGGGGATATTCCGAGAAAGGCAGATGCCTGAAAGTGTCGCCAGGCCGATTCGTATCCCGGTGAAAGAACCGGGGCCTACCGCAATGCCGAATCCTTCGACATCCTCCAGCATTCCGTGGTTTCGCGAAATGATATCTTCGATCATTACAAGAATTGTTCGCGAAAAGGATTCGGGGGAATCTGAATCGGCTTCGTCTGCGACCTCCCCATTTGAAACCAACGCGACGCTTCCACGGCGGGTGGATGTATTTACTCCTACTATTATCATCCTGTCTTATTTTAACAGCCGGAACCGGCATGTTCAATTTATTCAAAAACGATTTTTTCGTTGCTGAAACGGTTATTCGGAGATAATCTGTCATGGATATGAATTATTTATTTGATATTGCGATTTTTGTGCATGTCCTTTCCGGCATCATCCTTGCCATGACGCTGATCATCATGCAACTCGTGGTAAATCCGGCGCTTTCGAAAATCCCGGCGGGAAACGAAAAGATGCAGGCCGCCGCCGTTATACAGGGGAGATGGCACCCCATAGTTGACGTTTCGATCATCCTTCTGACCCTCACCGCGGTATTTTTTTTCGCCGTCAGGTGGGAAGAGATCGTCGCTTCGCCCCTTCTCCATTTGAAGATTACTTGCGGGATAATCACTCTTGCCGCCGCGAACCTTCTCCATTTCTACTTCAGAGGGGTGAAGAAAAAGCTTAAATCAAAAGGGGAGACGGAAAAGCTCGCCAAAGTAAACGCCCTGACCGCGAAACTTGAAAAGACCGCCCTGATCTTCGGCGCGATCACCTTCGTCTGCGCCCTGCTATACAACCACTCTTCGCTCTAGCTGGCCGGGAGTTCAGCCCAGCGGAGGCGTACGCGAAATATTTCTTCGCTAATCCTCAAGAGCGGACTTGATATCCCTTTCGTGCTCCTCTTCCTGAATGAGTATATCTTCCAGCGCGCGGCGCAATCCGTACTCTTTCAGCGATTCGGCCTCGGCTATCCTCTCCTTGTACGAAGCGATCGCTTGCTTCTCACCCATCAGATCCTGTTTGAGGAGTTCCACGGAGTTCGCCGAAGTCTCGATCTTCTCTACGTTAACCGACGGCGTTCCACCCAGGTAGTCTATCTGGTCGGCAAGGGAGATCGCGTGCTGCATCTCTTCCTGCGCGTGAATGAGGAGCTCTTTTTTGATAGATTCGAATTTCGCCCCTGTTATCACGGAAGCGTGCTGTATGTACTGTATGCAGGCGGCGTACTCCCACTCAAGGTCCTTGTTCAGTTTTGCCAGGAGTTCCTTTTTCGTAATGCCCATATCATTTCCTCCGGTATATCGACAGCAATAAAACGCCTTACCCGATGAGCATGTATTTTTCCGGCGCGGTGCCGCAAATCGGGCATTTCTCGGCAGGTTTTCCGAACTCTATATGTCCGCACGCGGGGCAGAGGTAGACCTCCACATCAAGGTCTTTTCCGGCCTTCACCGCCTCAAGCGCCTTGGAGTAAAGTTCGGCGTGCACCTTCTCAGCCGACAGGGCCCATTTGAACATTGTTTTGCTCTTGTGTCCCTCGGCCTCGGCCTGTTTGTGCATCGGTGGATACATCTCGGAAAATTCGTAGGTTTCGCCTTCAATGGCCGCCTTGAGATTTTCAGAGGTCGATTTTACTCCCCCCATGGAATCAAGATGTCCAAGCGCGTGGAGGGTTTCCGCTTCGGCGGTCGCGCGGAAAAGTTTCGCTATGTTCGGGAATCCTTCCTTGTCGGCCTTTCGAGCGAAAGCCGTGTACTTGCGGTTCGCCTGGCTCTCGCCGGCAAAGGCGGTTTGCAGGTTCTCATCGGTTGTCGGCATATGAGTATCTCCTTTCAATGCAGGTTTATTTCGATCTCGCGTGTACCGGTTGTCTGTCTCTCAGCCCAGATTCTACCAAATAGAGGGGGATGATGAAACCGCTTAAGCGCGGGCTTGCTTTCCTTTCCATGTCATCACCTTTTCGGCGAGCCATACAGCTTCAAAACATCTCGTTCCGGTGATACTATGTTTTTATCGTCTTGAGTATTTATTGGGTTTCGTCGGGGGGAGCTGGATAGATGGCGGGGAGGATTCGAAAATATATCGGCAACGATCTGCCGGTAAAGCGAAATCACGGATTTACTTTTATCGAGCTTGTAGTCGTCATCCTTGTCATCTCCATTTTTGCCGCGGTGGCATCGCCGATATTCAATTCCAGCGGCAGATATGTCGGGAACGCCGCCGTCGCGGTAGCCTACGACATCACGACCGCGAGGATGGATTCAATGCTCGGCAACAGAAGCCTGAGCGTCGATTTTGTATCCGGTAGTTCGCGCTACCTTTTCGGAAAAGGGAAGGCGAGGGATCTTCTGGATATAGGGCCAAGGCTCTCGGTCGTCGCGTCAGGCCCACTCGTTTTCAACTCCCTTGGCGAGCCTGTCGGCATTTCGGCAAGGAGCATTATCACGGTCACCGATGGGACGACATCCCGCGATATCTTCGTTGAACCATACACCGGGAAGGTGACCTTGCCGTGACAGGAAGATGGCGGGATGATGGTTTTTCGCTCATTGAGATGGTTCTCATAATCCTCATGACAGGGATACTCCTGCCGTTCATAATTTCTCCTTACATAACTTCCGTTAGCGGCATCGGGCGCGCGACCTCATCGGCGGCGATATCGTATGTCGCCCGTGGACACCTTGAGAACGAGAGTTACGCCGTCGACACGCTCTGGCCTTCGCCGGGGGGCTACCCTAAACAGGCGGTTGCCGAAATAGTCGGCGGCGCAGCATACAGCACAGTCGTTGAAGCTGTGTTCGTCGACTCCGCTTTTGCGCCGACCGACGGCACGCCCGGCAACGACAACTTTCTATGGATAACCGCTACTACGACAAACCTGTCGACCGGCTCTTCCGTGGCGCTGAGCATGCTGAAAAGCAGGGTGTATAACTGATGATAAGGGTTGAAGCGTCGCGGCAATCCGGCTTTACGCTGATTGAGATACTGGTGGTTCTGATGATCATCGGGATACTCTCGGTGGTGAGCCTC
>JAOUMJ010000016.1 GCA_029881495.1 Nitrospinota bacterium
TATCGAAGCGGACCGTTACCCCTACATCGCCTCCAATACCGGACTGCAGGTACTCCTGCCGGACTGGGCGTTCGACGGAGGACGCGACGCGATAGTGGAAAGGCTCAAGGATCCTGAAACCAGGAAACGCTTCAGGGAAGAGATACTAGCCAACCACCCAGAACCGGAATACTGGGACACCGTTATGGTCTCGCAGGTCGCCACAAAAAAGAACTTCGATATTCAGGGCCTCAGGGTTTCTGAGGCATCGCATAAAAGAGGGAAGGATGTTTTCGACTACATCTTCGATCTGCTGATAGAGGAAAAGACGGAAGTCGAAGCGATCTATTTCTGCATGAACGGCGACAATATGGACAGAGTTTTGACAAAGGAGTATGTGATGGTAGGCTCCGATGCCGGAGCGAGAACAATCGGCGGACCGCTCGGAATCGGCCGTCCCCACCCGAGGACATTCGGCACCTTCCCCCGCTTCTTCCAGGATTTTGTTTTCGGCAGAAAGATATTCACGATGCAGGAGGCTGTGCGGAAAACATCCACCGCCGCGTGTGAAAGGTTCGGAATAAAGAACAGGGGGAAACTCATGGAGGGATTTCACGCGGATATCGTGATGCTCGATCCCGACGCCATAGCCGACACCTCCACATACGAAAACCCGCTCTCCTACCCGAAGGGTATTCGCAACGTCTGGGTAAACGGAAACCTCACCGTTAGCAACGGGGAGTATTCCGGCAAGCTCTCCGGCACAGGATTAAAAATAAACTAGACATGGTCGAAAACCTGAATGAGGTAAAGAGTGCGACACTCGCTTTCCTCGGCAGGATTTGGGAAGAGAACTATTTAAAGAACCGCAACAACATCCGCCGAACGCCGGGGGTGAAAAACCTTTTCGACCGATTCAAGAACCTCCCTTCGATAGTTGTTGGGGCCGGGCCTTCTCTCGACAGGAACATAAAGTACATGCAGTACGCTTCCGGCAAGGCGGTCATCATCGCCTGCGATACAGCCCTGAAGATATTAAAACAAAACGGCGTAAAACCCGATATCGTCATCAACCTCGACCCGCAGTCCAACGTAGTGAACTTCTTCGAGGAGATAGATACGCGGGAGATCACCCTTGTAGCGCCGACAATCGCCTACCCGCCGCTCAGGGAAGCGTGGAAAGGGCATTTCTTTTTCTACAACAAGAACGCGCCGGACATCCCATTGCTTGCCGGAATAGCGCACGAACACAGGGAGCTTGGGCTCCTTACTCCGGGGGGATCGGTGCTGTCGGTGGCATTCGACCTCGCTTTCAAGATGGGCGCCGACCCTATCGCATTCATCGGGCAGGATCTCAGCTACAGCGCCGATAACGCCTACGCCTCCGGAGGACATTACACCGGATACAAATCGGAACAGATCTTCGACATCGGCGGCGACAACATCGTGGAGGCGGCCGACCTTTTCGGCAGGAAACTGAAAACGCAGAAATCGATGTTCGTCACGAACGAATGGTTCAAGTGGGCCTTTGAGAGATGGAACGGCGATAAAAAACGGACAATTTACAACTGCTCCGAGGCAGGGATACTTACGTCGTGCGAACAGTCCACCCTCTCCGATTTCGTAAGCAGTTACTGCAGGAAAAAACTCAACGTCGCATGGACCATCAAGAAAGCGTGCAAATAGGGGGAACATTGACAGCTTGGCTCTTTCTCGCTGGCGCGATCCTCTTTGAGGTGGCGGGAACCACTTCGATGAAGCTCTCCGAAGGCTTCACAAAAACGCTCCCTTCCGTCCTTATGTTCGTCTTTTATATCATCTCCCTGGTATGCCTCACATACGCGCTGAAGAAGATCGATGTCGGCGTCGCCTACGCGATATGGGCCGGCGTCGGCACCGCGCTCATTGCGGTTATCGGCATATGGCACTTCCGGGAGCCTGCCACCATGATAAAAATAGGCTCCATTGGGCTGATAATCATAGGGGTTGTCGGCCTCCACCTCTCCAGCTCCGGCAGGTAAGCTTCATATATCTTGAAACTTGACGGAACGGGATTTTCGCAATAGACTTACCTCCTTAAAATGACTGTCAAAAAAATAGAAAGAGCGATAATTTCCGTTTCGGACAAGACAGGTGTGCTTGAACTCGCCAAAGCGCTTGTCGACGCGGGGGCGGAGATACTCTCCACCGGCGGCACCGCCAAGCTCCTTATCGATAACGGCATAAAGGTCACCAAAGGTTCCGAATTTACCGGCTTCCCCGAAATCCTCGACGGCAGGGTAAAGACCCTGAACCCGAAGATCCACGGAGGCATACTTGCCAGGCGCTCGCTTTCAAAACATCTCGACGAAATGAAAAAGAACGACATCAAGCCGATAGACATGGTCGTCGTGAACCTCTACCCGTTTGAAGATACCGTCAAAAAGGATGGTGTAACGGATGAAGATGCGATAGAGAACATAGACATCGGCGGGCCGTGCATGATCCGCGCGGCGGCAAAGAACCACGAATCGGTCGCGGTGGTCACCGATCCAAAGGATTATCCTTCCATCATCTCGGAGATCAGCAAAATAGGGGGACTGACAATAGGCGACAGGAGGAAACTCGCCACGAAGGCATACGCGCGAACATCCGAATACGACGCGGCAATACACGCCTACCTCTCCGGCAGACCGGATCATGATGAATCGGTTTCGCTCGACTACCGCAAGGTTGCAGACCTCCGGTACGGTGAGAACCCGCACCAGTCCGCGGCGTTCTACGCAAATCTGAACGACGAGGTCTACACCGGAAAGAACCAGCTTCACGGCAAGGAGCTCTCCTACAACAACATAGTGGACCTCGACGCCGCGCTTCAGCATGTGCGCGAATACGACAGGACCGCGTGCGTCATCATCAAGCATACGAATCCGTGCGGAGTTGCCATCAACGACGATCAGAAACTCGCCTACGTTCACGCGAGGGATTGCGATCCGGTTTCGGCTTTCGGCTCCGTAATCGCCTTCAACAGGCCGGTGACGGAAGCTACAGCTACCGAGTTGAAAGAGCTTTTCGTGGAGGCGATAATAGCCCCCGACTTTGAAAAAGGGGCGTTTGACTTACTTAAAAAGAAGAAGAACATCCGCCTCATCAAACCGCAGAATTTCAACATCAAAATATCAAGGGTAATAAAGGACGTTGCGGGAGGGATACTTATCCAAAGCCCCGACAATGTCACTCTTGATGAAGACAAGCTGGAAGTCGTCTCGAAACGACAGCCGACCGATGCTGAGATGGAATCTATGAAATTCGCCTGGACAGTGGCGAAGCATGTGAAGTCGAATGCCATCGTCTTCGCACGCGACGGACGGATAATCGGCGTCGGCGCGGGACAGATGAGCCGTGTTGACTCCTCGAAGATAGCGGTATCGAAGGCCACCACCCCCGTGAAAGGGTGCGTGATGGCGTCGGACGCCTTCTTCCCCTTCCGCGACGGGATAGACGCCGCCGGAAAAGAAGGTATAACCGCCGTTATCCAGCCGGGCGGCTCGATGCGCGACGAAGAGGTGATAGCCGCTGCCGACGAATACGGCATGGCAATGGTCTTTACCGGCATTCGTCACTTCCGCCACTAATTCGTCACTCACCCTTTGTCATTTCACCCTCTGGCGCATATAATCTTGGGACTATGAATTTTCAAAACGTCATTTTCGCGCTGGAGAAATACTGGAGCGACAGGGGTTGCGTAATCAATCAACCGATAGATACCGAAGTCGGCGCTGGGACGTTTCACCCCGCTACGTTCCTCCGCGTCCTCGGCCCCGAGCCGTGGAACACCGCGTACGTTCAGCCTTCGAGACGCCCTACCGACGGACGTTTCGGAGAGAATCCGAACCGCCTCCAGCACTACTACCAGTACCAGGTGATACTGAAACCCTCCCCCGACGACATACAGCAGATGTATCTCGATTCGCTCACGCACCTCGGCATCGACCTGAAGGCGCACGACATCCGCTTCGTGGAGGACGACTGGGAATCCCCTACCCTCGGCGCGTGGGGTCTCGGCTGGGAAGTCTGGCTCGACGGGATGGAGATAACGCAGTTCACCTACTTCCAGCAGGTTGGAGGGATAGACCTGAAACCTGTCTCCGGCGAGCTGACCTACGGCCTTGAGCGGATCACGATGTATCTGCAGAACGTAGAATCGGTTTACGACATCAAGTGGAACGACAACGTAACCTACGGGGAGATATTCCTCGATGATGAAAAACAGTTCAGCAAATACAATTTCGAAATGACCGACCCGAAGTTCAACGCGGAGCTTTTCACCAATCTGGAATCACAGGTAAATAAACTTCTGGAGGAAGGGCTGGTTCTCCCCGCTTACAACACTGTTTTAAAATGCTCGCACACGTTCAACCTCCTCGACGCGAGGGGGGCGATATCTGTTACTGAACGGACGAACTACATCGGACGTGTAAGAAAACTTGCAAGCAAGACCGCCAAGGCGTACCTCGAATGGCGCGAATCGCTCGGCTTCCCACTACTGAAGAAATAATTTTCGCTATTGCCATCCCCGCGAAGGCGGGGATCCAGAAAACATCAGACTGTAACCTCTCTTCGCTGGAACACCATCTTTGAAAAAGATTATTCCAGGAATTCCTTGACGATGCAGACCGGTTTGCAGAGCCACTGGCGAGCATTACCGCGAATGCCGGGGCAAGAATGAAATGGAAATAATCGATAGTCTACAATATTTTTCCCCTCCTTTTTGTAAGGAGGGGCGCAGGGGTGGTTCACAAAAGTGGTCATTGCGAGCGGAGCGAAGCAATCTCTCCCGTGGGTGAATCCGGGGAGAGATCGCCACGGCCTCCTTCGGAGTCCTCGCGATGACATCGAACCCCGGTTCCCTCTTGCAGAGAATTTAAACCGCGCTGACCGAAAACGCGGGGAATTTTTCCCCGTTACGATATTATTCCAGGAATTCCTTGATGATGCAGACCGGTTTGCAGAGCCACTAGCGAGCATTACCGCGAATGCCGGGGCAAGAATGAAATGGAAATAATCGATAGTCTACAATATTTTTCCCCTCCTTTTTGTAAGGAGGGGCGCAGGGGTGGTTCACAAAAGTGGTCATTGCGAGCGGAGCGAAGCAATCTCTCCCGTGGGTGAATCCGGGGAGAGATCGCCACGGCCTCCTTCGGAGTCCTCGCGATGACATCGAACCCCGGTTCCCTCTTGCAGAGAATTTAAACCGCGCTGACCGAAAACGCGGGGAATTTTTCCCCGTTACGATATTATTCCAGGAATTCCTTGATGATGCAGACCGGTTTGCAGAGCCACTAGCGAGCATTACCGCGAATGCCGGGGCAAGAATGAAATGGAAATAATCGATAGTCTACAATATTTTTCCCCTCCTTTTTGTAAGGAGGGGCGCAGGGGTGGTTCACAAAAGTGGTCATTGCGAGCGGAGCGAAGCAATCTCTCCCGTGGGTGAATCAGGGGAGAGATCGCCACGGCCTCCTTCGGAGTCCTCGCGATGACATCGAACCTGGGTTCCCTCTTGCCGAGAATTTAAACCGCGCTGACCGAAAACGCGGGGAATCTTTCCCCGTTACAATATTATTCCAGAAATTCTTTGACGATGTAGACAGGTTTTTTAAGGAGGTGGCGGAAGAGGCCGGAGGCGCGTTCGTTTATCAGCGCGAGAACGGCGGAGACAAGCCCACCCATGAAGAACATGTATGGATAGATTATGTATTCGAGGAGCGTCACTTCACCCGACTTCAGAGCGGGGTAGCCGACAATAAAAGCGGTGAAACAGAGGAGGACGGAGAGCGCAGCCGTCGCCATAAGGATGGTTGTCGCTATCGGTTTCGATGCTGACGTTATCAGAAGGTCGAGGCTAAGCTGTAAAAGGCGCATGAAGTTGTAGCGCGATTTCCCTTCGCTCCTTTTTCGTTCCTGTATCTTCACCTCCGTAACTGGAACCCCCTTCGAGGCGATGTAGGTAGTAATATGTTTCAGGAAGTCGAGATTGTCCGAAAGCTCGTCTATGAACTCCCGCCTGAATACGTTAAGCGCGCATCCGTAGTCGTGAAGGGGATGTTTAAGGAACCTGTTCCGCATGAAGTTGAACATCTTCGACGGGATCCTTCGCATGAAGAAGGAGTTCTCCCTGTTCACCCTCCATCCGAAAGCGGCGGCGAACCCGTTATTCTCTATTTCGTTTATGAAGCGGGGTAGCTCTGCGGGATCGTTCTGCAGGTCGGAATCTATCATGGCGACAAGGTCACCCTTCGCCACCTGGAACCCGGCGGCGAAGGCCGCGTGCTGTCCGTAATTGCCGTTGAACCTTATTATCTTTATTCTCCTGTTGCTCTCCCGTTTCTCTTTCAGGATTTCGTAGCTCTTGTCTACACAGCCGTCGTCGATGAATATCAGCTCGTAATCGTATGGGGCAAGGTGCCGCGCCAGCTCTTCCAGCAGTAAAGGTATGTTCTTCTCCTCATTATATACGGGGATGACCACGCTCAGGTAGGGGCGGTTTGCCATTATGTGAACCTCCTGTTCGTCTGGTTCGCGAAGAGGTGCGCGTCCTCGCTCGGCTTTCTGATGAGTGAAAGGATCCCGCCATCCGCGAGAACTTCCGCGGGGAGCGGGTGGCTGAGGAAAAAGTTCATCGATGCGGAATAGCCGTACGCCCCTGAATTGAAAATCCCAAGAATATCCCCTTCCCTTACCTCAGGGAGCGAGACCGGAAGCTCCGACTGGTCGAGGGTTGTGCAGAGCGGGCCACCGAGGATATATTTTTTCATCTTCCCTTTCGGTTTTCTGTTCAGCAATCTTACCGGGAACTCCCTGCTTACGCGGAAAGGGAAGAGTGCGTGATGTATACCGCCGTCGGTGAGTGCGAAGCTCTTTCCCCTTATATTTTTCACCGCAACTACCTTCATCACATACAACCCTGCCGGCCCGCAAAGATACCGGCCAGGCTCCAGAAAATATTTTACCCTTTTTAACTCACTGTACTTATCGTTCTCTTCGGCCATCTTCTTTAGGCCGCGTTTCAGGCGGGCGAGGTCGAACTCCTTCTCCCCTTCCCTGTACGGGATCCCCAATCCTCCGCCGAAATTGATATAGCGCGGTGCGAACCTGCTTTTCATGGATGCCTTTGCCAGCCAATCCCTGAAAAGGGACGCCCCTTTCAGCCATGCGTCTGCGGAGAGTATCTGCGTCCCCATGTAAACATGGAAGCCTACGAGATCGAGATTCTCAAAACTCCCCTTTTCCATGAGAATCTTCAGCGCGTCATCCTGCGAAAAGCCGAATTTCTCGCTCCCCCCTGTCATGACAACTCCGCTCTTCCCGTTTTTGACGGAAAAATCGGGATTGACCCTTATGGCAACTTTCTGTCTTCTGCCGGAAGAGTTGAGGCGCAAAAGCTCCTCTTTCGATTCCGCGTGTATGACATTGAATGATTTTTTTTCAAAAAGGGAGAATTCCTTATCGGTCTTTACCGGCCCGGAGAAAGAAATTTCGCCAGGCTTAAAACCCCCCTTGAGAGCCCCCTTCGCCTCGCCAGCAGAGGCGACCTCCGCGTACGCGCCCAGCTCCCGGTAAAGCCTGATAACCGAAATGTTCGGATTCGCCTTGACGGCGAAACAGATCTTCCACCCTTTCGGCAAGGCTGAAGCAAGCGCCTTATACCTTGATCTGATTATTCCGGCATCGTAAAGATAGAACGGTGTTCCCGTCTTTGAAACGGCATCAAGGATATCGTGGTCGGAGAAACTGCTGATAGGGTTCAAGCGCTATTTGGCGAGCCTGTCCACATGATGAACCAGCTTTGCCAGGTCTGGTTTGCTGAGGAAATGATCCACGCCGATAGATTTCCATTTCTTCTTGTTTTCATCCGTAACAAGAGAGGAATAGACCACTACAGGAACATCCTTGAGAACATCGTGCTTTTTTAAATTCGTAACAAGATGAAGGCCGTCCATCGCAGGCATTTCAATGTCTGTGATTATCAGGTTGAGGTAACTTTTGATCTGCCTGCTGCTTTTCCGGGCTTCCTCCGCGGCGGTCGTCAGCTTTGTAAGCGCCTCCCTGCCGTTTGAGGCGGTGAAGACCCTGTATCCGGCAGTTTTGAGCATCTCGCTCATCTGTTTCCTCACAAAGGCCGAATCCTCCGCGATGAAAATCGTTTTCCCCGCTCTCTTGCCAGAACTTCTAATATCGATCTTGCTGACGCGCCCCATATCTGGATTAATCTCGGAGACTATCCTCTCGAAATCAAGCATCATCAATATCTTTTCGTCAAACTTAACCATCCCGGTGATGCACTCTTTTTCGGCCTGGTTCATTATCCCCGCCGGGGTTTCAACCGACGTCCATGATACTCTATGTATGCGCGCCACCTCATGCACCATAAACCCGGTAAGTATCCGGTTGAACTCAGTAATTATCACCCTTTTGCAGGTCGATCCGTCATCTTCCTTATCGAGCCATTGGGGGAGATTTACTATCGGGATGATCTTTCCACGAAGGTTTATAACCCCAATGATCGATGGATGCGCTTTTGGAACATCGGAAAATTTGGGGGGAGTTTTGATGATCTCCTTTACCTTCGCTACATTTACCCCGTAATAGCTCGGTACGATATTCCCATGTTCATCGTTGTAATTTATCTGGAATTCGACTATCTCAAGTTCGTTCGTGCCGCTTTCCAGCAATATACCTGTTTTGGACATCATACTCTCTTCCCTTCACTCCTCTAGAATTGAGTATATATCATAGTGTTCTGGCGGACAAATGCTTAATATTTTTGACTATACCGCCCGAAAACGGAGAAATACGGACGCAGGAAAGACGGCTAAAACAGTACCGGAATCGGTTTCAAACCCGATTTGAAGATAACCAGTCAGTTCACATTTTTCACATGATCATTCAATTGGCTTTTCAACTCATGAATCGAGATCGTTAGTGAAAGTATCTTCGCCATTTGAGTCAAAAAATCTACCGGCGTACCGCTACGATACCTTGAAGGGGTATTGCACCCCAGATTCAATGTCCCGATATTGTCCCCAAGATGGAATAGCGGCACGATGGCCTCCGATTTTACACGTCTGAACAGTCTGAAACCAAAGTGATCCACCGAACCATGCTCCAGGTCTCCGCGAAGGATCGGCAGGCCGGATGCTCCCCTCATCTCTGCCAGCTTTTCTCTATCCATGTAGAACAGCCTTTCAAAAAGCGCGTCGTTCAACTCTCCATTTTCCACTTTCTGTTTGCCAAGATACTTTTCGAACCTTCTGTCCAGGCAGAAAGTAACGGCGCTGATGGCAAACTCCTTCCTGATCATTTCTGAAGTTTCCAATACCAGCGACCGTAAATCGGCGCATTTCAAAATTCTGTCCCCAACATCGTTGAACTTCTGGAGAATTTCATAGTTTTTCTGGTTCGACTGTACAACGAACGTCAGTTTTTCCCTAAGGACGAAATTGTCTTTCCTCAAATCCCTGTTAACGATTTTCCTGGCAAGCTCCACGTTTCTTTTATTCACGGGCAACTCCTTTTATTAATCGGCCTGTCTTCTCATGAAAGTCGGTATCTCCACGGGATCCGTGAACTCATCGAAGTCCATGCTGATCGCGTGCTTTTCCTGTTTTACTCTCGGCAGGCTCATCAGGTTCTGTTTGGTTTTCACTGCCTCCTCCTTGGCCACTCTTGCTTCTTCGGCCTTTTTGGCTTCCAGCATTTCCTCTCTGCGCGCCGCTTCAGGATCGAAACCGGTTGCGATGACCGTAACCATTATCTCTTCCTTGAAAGTCGGATCTATGACAGAGCCGAAAATGATATTGGCGTCTTCATGGGCATTCCTCTGTATCTCCATTGCCGCTTCGTTTACCTCGTAGAGGGTCATGTCCGGCCCACCGGTGATATTTATAAGAATTCCTTTTGCACCCTTTATTGAAGCTTCCTCAAGCAACGGTGAATGAATAGCCTTTTGAGCCGCTTCAATAGCCTTGTTGTCGCCAACCGCTATACCGCTCCCCATCAGCGCCTGACCCATTTCGGACATTATTGTCTGCACGTCCGCGAAGTCGAGGTTCACGTGTCCATGCACCGTTATGAGATTTGATATACCCTTCACAGCGTTTACGAGCACCGAATCAGCGGTCGTAAAGGCATCTAGCAGGGAGGTTTTCTTGTCGACTATTCCGAGGAGTCTTTGGTTCGGGATGGTTATAAGGGTATCGGTACACTTTTCAAGTTCCTTCAGCCCCATATCCGCCTGTAGCGACCTCTTTTTACCTTCGAAACTGAAAGGCTTCGTTACCACGCCAACAGTCAGCGCGCCTTTGTCCTTTGCTATCGAAGCGACTATAGGAGCGGCGCCGGTCCCTGTACCGCCACCCATACCTGCCGTGACAAACACCATATCGGCGCCGTCCAGAATGGCGCTGATTGCTTCAATATCCTCAAGCGCCGCCTTTTTTCCTACTTCAGGATTTCCGCCAGCGCCAAGACCTCTTGTGAGATTCTTGCCTATCTGGATCTTTACCGGAACATTGGAGCGGTATAGCGCCTGTGAATCCGTATTGCAGATCACAAATTCCACCCCTTCAATTGAGTTGCTCATCATCGCAAGAACGGCGTTCCCGCCACCTCCGCCACATCCGACCACCATAATCTTTGCCGAACGATTCGCGTCGCTGGCAAAATTAAAGAGCGGTTGCTCTACCTTTAAAGTATCCTTATCTTTTCCCATGACATACTCCCTTCTAAACCAAATATCTTTTGACTGCCCTGCCTGTTAAAAGAAATCTTCAATCCATCCTTTCATCCGATCCGTTATATTGTTGAAAAGGTTTCTACCCTTTAACGGTGCTTTCACCCCTTTTTTCCTATCCCTGTAGCCAAAGAGAAGAAGGCCCACTGCTGTGGCGAACTGCGGATGATTAACCACATCCGTAAGACCGCCAAGATTTGACGGTACGCCGCGCCGAACCGGCAAACCAAAAACCTTTTCGGCCACCTGCGTCATACCTTCAAGATTCGTCGTCCCTCCGGTAATCACTATTCCCGACGTAAGAAGATCCAGATATCCGGAACTTACGATGTCGTGCCGTATCATCTGAAACATCTCTTCCACGCGCGGCTCGATTATCTCCGCAAGCATCTGCCTGCCTATAACCCTTGGTTCACGGCCTCCTACGCTTGGAACCTCTATCTTTTCGTCGCTACCCACCTCCGAGGTCAAGGCGCAACCATGCTTTATCTTTATTTTTTCAGCCTCGGCATGAGGGGTCCGCAATCCTATCGCTATGTCATTTGTTATATGGTTTCCACCTACGGAAATGACCGACGTATACTTGATCGAGTCCTCCGAGAAAATCGCAATATCTGCCGTGCCTCCGCCGATATCCACAAGTGCGACCCCTAGATCTCGCTCATCCGGATCCAGCACCGACTCCGCGGAAGCCAGCTGTTCTACAATTATGTCAGCCACATCAAGGCCCGCCCTGTTCACACATCGAACAATATTCTGCGCGGAAGTTACTGCGCCCGTAATGATGTGGATCCTGGCCTCAAGCCGAACGCCGGACATCCCTTTCGGCTCCTTGATACCGCTCTGGCCGTCAAGTATGTACTGCTGGGGCAATACATGAAGCAACTCCCTGTCCATCGGAATTGCGACCGCCTTGGCGGCTTCAATCACTCGTTCCTTGTCGGTATCGCTTACTATCCCGTTCTTTACAGCAATGATCCCATGCGAATTGAAACCTTTTATGTGTCCGCCAGCAATACCGGCATATACCGACTGAACTTCCGACCCGGCCATAAGTTCTGCTTCCTCGATAGCGGATTTAATCGACTCAACCGTACCTTCTATATTTACTACAACCCCTTTTCGCAGTCCCTTCGATGGATGCGTGCCGATTCCGATTATGCTTAAAGTGTCGTCATCCAGCTCCGCTATTACCGCGCATATCTTTGTCGTCCCTATATCAAGGCCTACTATTATTTCCTTGTCTTTTTTTGCCATTTCACCACCCCTCACAATGTAAAATTGTTTTTCTCTTTCCGAAGCGGTTCGTTTTCCTGTCCGCCACGGACAACCACAACCTGATTTTTAAATGAAAGATCTATCGCCTTTGCTGTTTCGCCCCTTGAAGCCAAAATTTTCCTGACAGCAAGATACTCAAGAAATTTTTCCTTCCATTCTTCCCTCTTTGAAGGAAATGAAATGAATATTCTGTCCTTGCCTGTCACCGCTTTCAGCCTGTCGGGATTGCCTATGTCAACCTCAACTATCTGATCATGAAATACATTTTCCCTGTTAAAAAGGTTCTTGATTGCAAAGGCGTCGTCGAATTCCGCCCTATCGATCACGTCGCCCGGACGAAAACCGCCGCTAAATCCCGTTACCATGAGAAATCCGTCCGAATCGGATGCCTTCCCTAAAATTATTCCGTCCCTGCTCACCAGGTATTTTTCCTCCCCTGCAACTATTACAGCTTCCGCTTTCCTTACTGCCACTGTAACGGCCAATGTCGACGGGAGTTCCTTTTCGAACGAAACCGATTCGAGCCACGGGTTTTGCAGGATGATCTCGGAGACGGCATCAAGATCGGTCATAAAGATATTGCCTCGCAGACTCCCTGCGGCTTTGCCGAGAATGTCGCTGACTGCTATCATCTCGTTTCCGATTACTTTCACTTTCTTGATAATAAATACCGGGTGCGTAACCGCCACATGATAACAAGCTGTCAATATCAAAGCCGTGACAGTAAAGAGAACCAGCTGCATAAGGAATTTCCCGAAAATTCCCGGCCCCTCCTGTTTTGCCGCAGCCAGATGCACTCTTTGAGAACCAAGGGCGCTCTTGTATTTTGGCAATTCTGAGATCCTGTCAGTCCGGATCTTGTTTTTCACCAATGTCCGCATCATATATTTCCTGCCGTTATTATTTCGCGCTGAAGGGATATCCCCCTCTTTTCCTTGACCGTCGTTTCGACTTTCCTTATCAACTCCATTACCTGAGCGGCGGTCGCGTTGCCTAGATTGATAATGAAATTGGCATGCTTTTCACTGACCATCGCGTCGCCAACTTTTTCTCCCTTGAAGCCAAGTTCTTCAATAATCTTTCCCGCATATTCGCCCGGAGGATTTTTAAAGATAGAGCCTGCCGAAGGGTAGTTCAAAGGCTGGCTGTTCTTTCTTTTTTCGTACAAGGCCATCATCGTTTCCTTTATCTCTTTTTCAATACCTCTCTCCAGCACGAATGAAGCCGCAATAATCACCGCTCCTTTTGGCAAAGAACTCTCCCTGTAAGAGAGAGAGAGGTCTTTTGCGTCAACCGTTTCATATCTGTTGTTTACAAGGAGCCGCACCCTGGACAATACATCTTTCACTTCTTTCCCGTTGGCCCCCGCGTTCATCACTACCGCGCCACCCACTGTGCCGGGTATGCCGAAAGCAAATTCCATCCCTTTCAATCCAAGCCGGGAAACTTTTCTTGCAAGCGCGGTAAATCCATATCCGCTACCCACAGTCACTTCCACAGCCCCGTCCTCCAACTGAGTCGATTCAAACTCGCACATCCCTTTCATGGATATCACTACCGGTACCCCTTCATCCGAAACAAGCATGTTTGTTCCGCCGCCAAGCAGAAGCGCATTGTTGTTTTCATCAAACAGGGCAGCAACTTCCTCTTCGCTGTCTGGAATAAAAAACAGACCTGCGTTACCCCCAATCCTGATGGACGTGTGGTTTTTAATCGGTTCATTTTTTCGAATTGTTTTCATTTTCCAGATACTTCTCTCCCTGGAGGAAGACGTTTCCCGCTCCAAGCGTTAATAATATGTCACCTTTCTTAAGGTTTTTATTCAGCCACTCTACGGAATCATCGACCGACTCCAGCAGGTGCACGTTCTTATGCCCATTTGCGATCGCACCATCGGATATCAGATTCGAACTTATTCCCTGTATAGGCTTTTCGCTGGCGGCGTATATCGGAAGAACTGCCAACACGTCCGTGTCAGAAAACGATTCCGTAAAACCGTTCAGGCAATCCCGTGTTCTCGTATATCTGTGAGGCTGAAAAAGAGTTACTAATCTTCTATCGCTGAACGCTCCTCGCAATCCCTTCAGTGTCGCTTTTATTTCATTCGGATGGTGGCCATAATCATCGATTACCTTCACACCGTTCTTTTCACCTTTAACCTCAAGACGTCTGGCGATACCGGAAAAGTCGTTCAACGCTTTCTTGATAGTTTCAAAATCGATCTCAAGTAGCAATCCCGTCTGTATCGCAGCCAGGGAGTTCAATACGTTATGCCTACCGGTAAGATTCAGCTGAACCTTTCCCATCGGCCTTCCGTCTTTTACCAAGGTGTAACTGCTTCTCAATCCATCCTGTGCGTAATCTGTAGCCGAGAGATCACAATCCTCTGAAAATCCGAACGTGATGAACCGTTTGTTCATCCGGGGCGCAAAGGAACTCAATACTGGATCGTCTCCGTTCGCAATGGTAGCCCCGAAAAACGGAACATTGTTGCAAAACTCCATGAAAGCTTCGTGAAGCTTCTTTTCTGTGCCGTAGTAGTCGAGATGCTCGGCATCAATGTTCGTCACTACAGCGACTATCGGCGCAAGATGCAAAAAGGAACCGTCCGATTCATCCGCTTCCGCTACAAGATATTCGCCCCTGCCGAGCTTTGCGCCCGATTCAAAACGCTTCACCCTCCCGCCTATAACGACAGTTGGATCAAGGCCCGCTTCAACAAGTATCGCGGCTACAAGAGTGGATGTCGTGGTTTTGCCATGCGCACCTGCCACGGCTATCCCCTCTTTCATTCGCATCAGTTCAGCGAGCATCTCTGCGCGCGGGATTACTGGTATCCTCTTCCCGATGGCGGTAACCACCTCAGGGTTGTCCGGCTGAACAGCGGAGGAAACCACTAGAACCTCCGCGTCGCCTACATTTTCGGAGGCGTGCCCTATAAATATTTTAGCTCCGAGTTTTTCAAGCCTGTAGATAACATCCGAGCGGGTGATATCCGAACCCTGCACTTTGTGTCCCAGATTCAAAAGTATCTCCGCTATCCCGCTCATGCCGGAACCGCCTATTCCAACAAAATGAATTATCCGAGGTTTATTCAGCCCCATGTTCCCTCCAGTGCTTCGCATATCCCTCGCGCGATGGTCTCACCCGCGAAAGGCTTTGCCAGTTCCCTTGCGTTCGCCGACATTAATTCAAGTTTCTTCGCATCAGTGATCAGTTCCCTTATTTTCGAGGAGACCGACTCTCCGGAAAGTTCGGCGTTATCAAGATAGATTGCGGCGCCTTCATCGGAGAGAGATAACGCGTTCAGCTTTTGATGCCCACCTGCTCCCGGATACGGGACGAGTATTGAAGGCAAACCTGAGAGCGTCAGCTCGGCGCATGTCGACGCGCCGGCCCGACAGAGAGCGAGGCTCCCTTTACTCATGATTTCCGCAATGTTTTCAAAATAGGGCTGAACATGCGCACTGGGAAATATCTTTTCATACGAACTTTTCACCGATTCGAAATCAAGCTTTCCGGTCTGATGATAGATCGTGCACCCGATATCCTTTATCAGCGGGAGCGCTTCCACGACAGCATTGTTTATCGAGCGGGCCCCCTGAGACCCCCCCATGACGATGAGAACCTTTTCCCCTTTTGAGAACCGGTTGTTATCGCCAAAAGAGAAACCTTTTCTCACTGGATTTCCGGAGATTACGACATTTGCACCTTTCAGCCATTGAGCGCTTTTCTCAAACGATGTAAACACTTTCCTCGCCTTCAGCGAAAGTTTTCTGGTTACCAGCCCGGGATAGACATTCTGCTCGATAAGAAAGAGCGGAATTTTTTTCAGTATCGCGGCTATCGCCGTTGGAGCGGAAGCGTACCCTCCCGCGCCTATCACGGCGTTCGGCCTGAACGTGTTGAGCATCTTCATCGCTTTCAGAACCGCAAGCGGCAGGAGGAACAGAGCGGTTAGCGATTTGAATAAATCCTTTCTGTCGAATCCTTTTATGTTTACACCGAAGAATTCGAAACCGGCCTTCTTTGCCAATTCCTTTTCCGGACCGTAAAGACCGCCGGAAAATAGTATCGCGTGATTCATTCCTTTAAGTTCCTCAGCTACGGTCAACATTGGATATATATGTCCTCCGGTTCCTCCGGTGGAAACAACAATCCTCACGCCGACCCCTTTCAAGTTGTGTGTTCTGATACATTCAACAAAATTCCCGTGCTGATCATCCACATGACAAGCGCCGATCCTCCTACCGAAATGAACGGGAGAGGGAGGCCTTTCGTAGGTAGCAAGCCTGTGGTAACGCACATGTTAACTATCGCCTGGATACCGATGCTCAGTGTGATCCCTGTGGCAAGGTACATGCCGAACGAATCCGGCGCCCTGAAAGCAACCTTCAGCCCCCTGTAAATGATTATCGAAAAAAGGGCTATGACCACAAGGCATCCTATCAATCCCGACTCTTCCCCGATAATCGAGAATATAAAGTCGGTATGCGCATCAGGGAGGTAGAAATTTTTCTGCATGCTGTCACCTAGCCCCAGCCCAAAAATGTGCCCATTCCCCAGCGCGATATACGATTGAATTATCTGGAAACCGCTGTCGGAAGGATCGGCCCATGGATCCAGGAAGGCGAGAATGCGCTTCCGCCTGTATTCAACGCTTAGTATCGCGACGTAAAGGAACGGGAGAAGCGAAAGAAATGTCCCGATAATGTATGAAGTCTTGATCCCCGAAACGAAAAAGAGCGAAAATATCACAAGCGCAAGGATGAGTGATGTTCCAAGATCCGGCTGTTTTAATATGAGAAGGAATCCAACTCCAAGCGCTATTGCGCTCGGCATGTAACCTGTCACAAAATCCTTCAGCTTCCCCTCCTCCTCTTTTTTTACGAGGAACGCCGAGAAAAATATTATCAGCGCCAGCTTTGCGAACTCCGCAGGCTGAAATGAAACGAATCCGAAGCTTAACCATCTTCTCGCGCCGCCTACCTCCCTGCTGAACTGGGGAATGAATACGATAACCAGCATTGCAATGGAAACCAGATAAAATACCGGCGCAAGTTTCCTAAGGTTCCTATAGTCGACTCGCATCGCCACAAACATTCCCGCAGAGCCTATCAGCACCCAGAGGAGATGCCTCTTTATAAAAAACGACGGGTCTCCATACCGGAACCCCGCTATCGTACCGCTTGCGGAATAAACCATCGCAATGCCGATGATAACCAGGGTGACAACCGAAAACAGGATCTTATAATCTATTTCTCTTCTTTTAGGCATGCGCCACCTCGTTATTCGAAACTATTTTTTCCACGGCCTCGCGAAACTTGTCGCCTCTATCCTCGAAATTTCGGAACATATCAAAGCTCGCACACGCTGGTGAAAGCAGAACGCTTCCAGCACCTACAAGTTCAGCACCCTTTTTTACCGCCTCCGCCATTGATGACGCATTGACTACTTTTTTATAATCGCCGAACGATTTGGCTATCTTTTCAGCCGCTTCCCCTATGAGCACAACGTGCCCATTTTTTTTGCGAATGAGATCAGCAAGCGGTGCGAAATCACCGGCCTTGTCGCGTCCACCAAGAATTACGCAGACGCCTTCTTCCATACCTTCAACCCCCTTCAATGCCGCATTGACGTTAGTAGCCTTTGAGTCGTTGATATACCTGACGCCCCGATATTCTCCAACCAGCTCCATTCTGTGAGGGAGCCCCTTGAAAGTGAAAAGCGCTTCCCTTACAGCTTCGATATCAACGCCCGCGCAGTAAGCGATTGCCGATGCGGCGGCGCCGTTCTCGATGCCGCTTTTACCTATCAATTTTATCTCCGATGTTTTGCATATTTCCGTTTCCCGCCCTTTATCCGACAGGATCATTTTTTCTCCGGAAACGTAAACGCCATCCTTCATTTTTTTCTCGCATGAAAAACCGAAAAGGCGGGATGGTATTTCACCGGACAGCGATGCCGTGGTCACATCATCCATGTTCAGCACGCAAAAATCGGCGGATGTCTGCCTGGCAAATACCCTCTTTTTCAACTCCACATATCTTTCAAGCGTCTTGTGCCTGTCGAGATGATCCGGTGTAATATTCAGAATTGCCGATACCTTTGGCGCGAATGTGACCGCCCCTTCAAGCTGAAAAGAGCTGATCTCGGCTACGACGTTTGTTCCGAAAATGGAAAGCCCCTCTTCACCGATCACCGGATTACCGATGTTGCCGCAGACGATGGCTTCCTTGCCGCCTCTCTTGAGCATTTCACCCACCAGCATGGTCGTAGTGCTTTTTCCGTTTGTCCCGGTAATCGCTATCCAATCCCTCTTGTATTCCGTGAATGCAAGTTCTATTTCGCTTATAACCGTAACTCCGGCTTCCCTGAAATACGAGAGGACATCACCTTCCCATGGAACACCGGGCGAGGTTACCACAAGATCGTACTCGGATTTCATAACGGAGGCGAAACCGCCAACTGAAACGGAGACGCTTTTGTCCAGCAAAGCGATGCTATCAGTAAGCTCCTTTTCCGTCTTGTTGTCGGTAATAGTTACCGTGTGATTTTTATCGGCAAGATAGTTTGCAACCGCGATCCCGCTTTTTCCCAAACCTACAACAAGTATTTCCACAATTACCTCAGTTTCAAAGTGCTTAAAGAGATCAACGCGAGAAGGATGGCGATGATCCAGAACCTGATTATCACCTTCGGTTCCGCCCACCCCTTCTTCTCAAAATGATGATGCAGTGGGGCCATAAGGAATACCCGTTTCCTCGTCGCCTTGTAATAAACGACCTGGATGATCACCGACAGCGCTTCAACCACAAATATCCCGCCGACCAGTATCAGAATGATCTCGTTCTTCGTCATTACCGCTATCGTCCCTAAAAGCGCGCCCATCGAAACGGAACCGGTGTTCCCCATGAATATCTGCGCAGGATATGCGTTGTACCAAAGGAATCCAAGCGACGCACCCACTACCGCTCCGCAAAGTACCGCAAGCTCGCCGGCCCCCTTGATAAACGGTATCTGCAGGTATTCTGCGAATCCGGCATGACCGGAGACGTATGTAATGACCAGATATGATGAAAACGCTATGATTATCGGCCCGATAGCAAGCCCGTCTAGGCCGTCCGTAAGATTCACTGCGTTTGACGAACCTACTATCACAAGTATGGCGAAGACATAGTATCCCCACGATAGATCAGGCTGCAGATTCTTGAAAAACGGGATGTATAGATTGGTAAACATTCCGTTATAGCTTGCGTCGCCTGATATGATCCATAGCACTGGAACACAGGCTAGCACCTGCAGTAAAAAATATTTTTTCGCCGACAATCCGTTGCCATGCCTCATCTTGATCAAATCGTCATATGCTCCCAACATTCCGAACAGCACGATTGCCAGGAGAGCGGCCCACATGAACCGGTTCGAGTAGTTCATCCAAAGGAGGCAAGGAATGACCGAAGAGATGATGATCAGCAATCCCCCCATTGTCGGTGTTCCGGCCTTTACATTATGATGCGCGGGGGCGTCTTCCCGGATCCTTTCGCCGAGCTCTTTTCTTTTCAGCCACCCTATCAGCAAAGGACCAAGCAGAAATGAGAGCAGTACGGCGGTTATTACAGCGTATGTGGTCCTGAAAGTGATATACCTGAACACGTTGAATATCTGATATTGCTCGTGCAATGGATAAAGGAGTTCGTACATCATGGCTTGCCGACCCCTTTCAAGACATCAGCCGCAATGAGCCTGTCGTCAAAATCGAATTTCTTTTTACCAATGATCTGGTAGGTTTCATGCCCTTTTCCGGCGATGAGCACGCAGTCCCCCTGCTCGGCAAGCTCTATCGCGTCCCTTATCGCTTTTCTCCTTGATTCGATAACGCGCACCCTTTCGCTTGCAGGACTTTCTATTCCGGTGAGGATCTCCTCTATTATTTTCCCGGGCTCTTCCGTCCGCGGGTTATCGGACGTTACTATCACTATGTCAGCTAGTTTGTCCGCTACGGCTCCCATTAATTTGCGCTTGCCGTGATCGCGATCCCCTCCACATCCGAAGAGACAGATCACCCTCCCTGTCGTAAGCTCCCTCGCGGTCTGCAAAAGGTTCGCTAAAGCGTTATCCGTATGCGCGTAATCGACTACCACGGCGAACTTCTGGCCGGCCTCAACCAGCTCGAATCTCCCTGGGATCTTTTTAACCGACGAAACTGCTTTTGATATCACGCTCTGGCTGAATTTTTCCGCTACCCCTACTCCGATGGTAGCAAGCACGTTATATACGTTATGTTTTCCAGGGAGGCTTGTCTTTATCGAATATTCGCCATCTGGAGTAGCGAGGGTAAGGAGAGAACCTTCCCATCCCCCTTTTCTTTCCACCACCCTGATATCAGCGTTTTCCGAAAATCCGAAAGTGATCACTTTGCCCGGCAACCCTTCGCTCACCCACTTTTTACCGACTGCATCATCAACATTAATTACCGAATACTCCGGCTTGAATTCGGTAAAGAGTTTTCTTTTCGCGTTTTCATAGTCATTCATGTCCGGGTGAAAATCGAGATGATCCTGCGTGAGGTTCATAAACACTCCACCCTTGAACGACGTTTCTTTAAGCCGTCCAAGAGCAAGACCGTGAGAGCTGACCTCAAGAACACACCGAGGATTCCGGTAGTCGGCTGACTGTGCCAAAAGCTTTTGCAAGTCAGCCGACTCCGGAGTTGTGTTGGGGGAGCCTAGTGTCTTGTCAGGAAAATGGTATTCGATCGTTCCGAAACGGGAGACGCTGTGTCCAGCCTCCTGCAACATCCTTTCAACCAGGTATGAAACAGTGGTTTTGCCGTTTGTCCCCGTTATCCCGATCAATCCAAGTTTCCCCGAAGGGTGCCCGTAAAATCTGTCGGAAAGTTTTGCCAGTTCCCTGCGAGAATCTGGAACTACAACTACCGGAACGTCAGTTTCAAAATCCGGCTTCCTTTCGAGGACTATCAGCGAAGCCCCTTTTGAAATCGCGTCTTTGATGAAGTCGTGTCCGTCTACCGTAAAACCTTTCACTGCCACGAAACAGCTATCCTTCACAACCTGCCTTGAATCGTATTCAATGGAACTTACGCGTATGTCCCCCAGATTGAGTGAAATCCCGTTAAACAGTTCGGATGCCATTACCCCTTCCGTCATCATCATCCCTCAAGCATTCCCGAAAAATCTGCCGCCAAGAACTTTTCAACAAGGCCTCTTGGCTTGTCTGTCCCTTTTTCTTTTTCATCCTTGAAATATTTTTCTTCAAGATCCGTCCAGTTGACGACATACCTGGTATCAAGCGATGAAGGGATATCCAATATTCTCGCGGTCTCAATGGCGATATCCTTTGCCATCGGAGCCGCCACTTTGCCGCCCCATCCGGCGCCCGCAGGTTCGTCCACCATGACCAGTATCGAGAGCATCGGATCTTCCGCGGGAAAGAGCGCCATGAACGAAGCAAGGTGCTTATCCTTTGAATAGCGTTTCAATGTTCTGTCGAATTTCTGCGCCGTCCCTGTCTTCCCCGCAAGCTCATACCCAGGGGCGTAGGCGTCTTCACCGGTCCCTTCCCTTACCGCCAGCTCCAGTATCTTCATCGTCCCTAAAGCTGCTTCTCGCGAGATAATCCGCCTTGGGGTTGGCGATTTGAATTCCCATTCCACCTTGCCGTTCCGTGTAACCTTGCGGACGATATGCGGTTTCACATACATCCCGCCGTTTCCTATTACCGAAAGCGCCGATACCAGCTGGATCGGTGTCGCTGTAATCTCCTGCCCGAATGAGATTGACGGCAGGGAAAGACTCGACCACTCACGGTAATCCTGCAACAGGCCCGATGTCTCCCCCGGAAGGTCAACCTCCGTGCGGCTTCCGAAACCGAATTTCCTGATGTAATGATAGAAACGCCGCTCACCGAGGAGCCGTGCGATCTTAATGGAACCGATATTCGACGACTTCACAATGACGTCCGAAAATGACAACTCGCCGAAACTGTGCCCCATCGCTTCGCTGATTACATTTTCACCGACTTTGATGGAGCCGTTCCCGCAATCGAACTTGTCCTCAGGTTTGGCAACGCCGGAATCGAGAGCGGCTGCTGCCAGGAATACCTTGAACGTCGAGCCCGGCTCGTAGCTCTGGGTAACCGACAGCGATTTGAAACTGCTTGTCGGATAATCGGCAAAATTATTGGGATTGAATTCCGGCTGTTCCGCCATCGCGAGGATCTCACCACTCTTTGCCGACATGACTATCGCTATGGCGGCCTTTGCCTGGTACTCCTCGAATGCCTCCCTTACCACCTTTTCGGCGGCCTGCTGGATACGTACGTCGATAGTAGTCACCACTTCAAACCGGTCATTCGGGTCGCGCCCATCTGCGTAACCGTATACGCGGCCGAGAGCGTCCTTGTTTGCGACAAAGAGAGCCTTCTCACCAGCCAGCAACTTTTCATATTCATACTCGATCCCGGCCAGACCCTGGTTATCGATTCCGCAGAAGCCTATCACTCTCGCCCCGATGTTCTTATAGGGGTAAAACCTTTTGTCCTCCTCAAGGAAAGAAACACCTTTCAGATCTTTCTCCTTCAGCGAGGCATACTGCTCATCCGTAATCTTTCTCTGTACCCAGACAAAATTCTTCTTTTTGCTTATAAGCTTTAAAACGCTATCAGCATCCAGCCCGAGCTCTTCCGCCAAAACCCCGGCTGTCTTTTCCCGGTTCTCTATCTGCAAAGGATGCGCGAACACCGACCTCATGGGAATTGTCAGCGCCAGCGGCGTCCCGTTCTTGTCGAGTATCTTTCCTCTCGTCTGGTTCAGCTGGACCGTCTGGAAATACTGGCTCTTGGAGTAGCTCGCATACCGTTCGTGCTGATTTATCTGGATGTAATAAAGCCTTGCGATAACCGACACCGCGGCACAGACCATAAAGAAGCCTACAAGCCCAAGCCTGAAACGCTTGAACTTTATCTCCTTCTCTGCGCTCTCTTTTCTGCTCATCGTTCCTTCTTCACGTAAATAATCTGCCCCTCGCGCGGTTCCGACAACCCGTACCGCCGGGCGATAACTTCCATCTCTTCATTCGTAATTATCAGTTCATATTCAAGTCTCAGTCTGTTCTGCTCCTCAAGCATCCTTCCTATCTCCGCGTTCACGCGCTCCTTCATGTAATTCTTCTGGAGCATGTGGATGGAGGGGTATGTGTAAATAAGAATGCTGTACAGCAGGAGAAGAACCCCGCCCGTGTAATACATCTTCTCCCTGTGGTTCAGCTTCGACTTCTCACGAGCAAACGAATATGTCATACCGCTACCCTCTCCGCTACGCGGAGTTTCGCGCTTCTGGCGCGGGGGTTCATTCCGATCTCGCTATCGTCCGCAGTGACCGGCTTTCTTGTCACCATCTTCACGATAGGCTTTTTGCCGCAGACGCACTGGGGGAGCGACGGGGGGCAGTCGCACCCTTTGGCGAGCCGGGCGAATGTCTGTTTCACTATCCTGTCCTCAAGGGAGTGGAAGGAGATAACGGCTATTCTCCCGCCCGGGCTGAGTCGGTCGATACCGTGGAGGAGCGCCTGGCCCAGCTCTTCAAGCTCGCCGTTGACTGCTATGCGGAGAGCCTGAAATATCTTCGTGGCCGGGTGTACTTTTGATTTTTTGTATGGGAGCGATTCGGAAACTATCCGGGCAAGCTGGAGTGTGGTCTCGATAGGGGCGATGGCTCTTTCACGATCTATTCTGGCGGCTACCTTTCCGGCGAACGGCTCCTCTCCGTACTTGCGGAAAATGTGGGCGAGGTCGCGCCTCTCCCAGCTGTTTACTATTTCATGGGCGGTTAGCGATTGCCCCCTGTCCATCCTCATGTCGAGTGGACCGTCCTTGTCGAATGAAAATCCGCGCGACGGGTCGTCGAGCATGAACGAGGATACCCCGAGGTCGAACAGAATGCCGTCGACATTCCTGTCCCCAATGATGCCCGATAGATCTTCATACCGGCCGTAATGCAACTCGACGTTACCCCCATAGCCCTTTAACAAAGCCTTTGCGCGCTCCAGCGCCGCTTCGTCCCGGTCGATTCCGATCAACCGGGCGTTTCCGCCTCCAACTTTCAGTATCTCCCCGGCATGGCCCGCGCCACCCAGAGTGCAGTCAACATACAATCCCCCAGCCCGGGGAATTAAAAACTCAACAACTTCTTTTAATAAAACTGGCCGATGAACATGCCCATCGTTCACAGCAGCCCAAATTCATCCAGGTCGTCCCGCAGTGAGGAACCGTCTTCGGGCGCCTCCTGCTCCAGCCATGTCGACTGGTTCCAAATCTCTATCTTGTTGTCCATGCCGACTATCTGCAATTTCTTTTCAAGTTCGAACGTGGTGCGTATCTCCTGCGGGATGAGGAGCTTCCCGCTCTTGAACGTCCCCGCGAAAGAGCCTGCGAAAATGTTGCGTGCCTTGCGCACTTTCGCTGGATCCTTCGATAGCTTCGCCTCTTCCCTTAAACTTTTCGCCATCTCTTCGAAGAACGGCATCGGAAAAGCGGCCAAACATTCGCCCCATCGCGCTACAACCATCTGGTCATCGTCCCCCAGCTCTTTTCCGAGGATGGAAGGTATATGCACCCGCCCCTTTTCGTCTAGCGTCCCCGGATAATTACCAAAAAACATGCTTCACACTTCCTGTCACAATAGACCACATTGCGACACATTTTTACATACGCGCAGGAATACGTCAACATTATTTTTTAACGAAGTGCTTGTTTTATTTACCGAAAATTAGCCGAAAGTTGAAGAGAAAGAGAAGTGCATAACAAAGTCTATGCTACAAGAAGAGAGATTGTCGCCCTCTGGGCGGCACACAGGCAAGAGTGCCTGTGCCACCAAGAAGAGAAAAATAATTAAATCAGGCGGGGATCTTTTCGGCTATGTGGTCGGCCTTCACGATGTGATTGGCGAGCCTCAGATCCTTTGCCGAAGCGCCGAGCGCGAGCGCGACCATCTGCGAATAGTGCAGGATAGGAACGCCGAGGCTGAGGCCGAACATGCTCTCCGCTTCACCCTGATACGCATCCAGGTTCAGGTGGCAAAGGGGGCATGGCGTGACGATGAAATCGGCGCCGGCCTTCTTCGCGCTTTCAAGAACGTTCCCGGCGAGTCTCAGCGAGTTGCTCTTGTTCGGCATCAGTATCGGGAAACCGCAGCATTTCTGGCTAGCGTCGAACTCCACGACCTCCGCGCCGAGCGCGGTTATTGTCTTTTCAAGTACCGACGTCTTGTCCGGCACTTTTGTATCCATCGTCTCATGTGGTCTTAGCGCGTAGCATCCGTAATACGGCGCTATCTTCAAACCTTTAAGGCTCTTCGTAGCCTTTTCCGCCATCTTGTCGATCCCGTACTCCTCATCGACTATCTGGTAGAACTGGCGTATCTTCACCTTACCTTCGTATGTCCTGCCGGTATCCTTGACCAGCTCCTTGTTCACCTTCTCCTTGTAGGAGGGCTTTTCTGCGAACTTGTGCTGAACATGTTTCATAACCCCCTGACAGGTGGAGCATATCGTCATGATGTCGAGCCCCATCTCTTCCGCGATGGAGAACGTCCGCGCGTTGAGCGCGTCGGCGAGCATCGGGTTATCCTCATGTATGACCCCCGCGCCGCAACATGAGGCGTCTTTCATCTCTACCAGTGAAATGCCGAGCGCGCGCGCCGCTATCTCGGTAGAGACCATCAATTCCTTTCCGGCGCCCTTTGCGACGCATCCTGTATATAGCGCGTATTTCATCCGAGGTACTCCTTGAATCTGCGGAACATCTTTTTAACTTCGCTCATCTTGTCTATAACGTGCGGCATAAGCGGAGGCTGTTTACCCCTGAGGAACATCCTCAGGCCGACCGGCATAATGTCGAGCAGACCGCTGATATTGAAAAATCCTACCGAGCGGACGGGGATGTAGTTCTCGTTAATCATTCCGCCGCCGGTGATGGGGGGGAACGCCCCGCCTACCGATTCGCGGAACGCGAGGACGTGCCGCGCGCCGTTGTTATTATGGAAACCGTCCTTCATCGCGGCGGCTTTCAGCTCGAGTATCCTTGAAAGAGGTTTCGCCTCCGTCGGACAGCGGGTGGAGCATTCGGCGCAGTGGGTGCAGTCCCACATCCCGCCGACCTTGCTAAGCTGTTTGAGCCTCGCGTCCCTTTCGCAATCCCTCGTGTCGTAGACGAATCTCTGCGCCTTCGCCAGGGTAGCGGGGCCGAGGAACCTGTCGTCTATTTCTAGGACGTTACAGTCGGAGTAGCATGAGGCGCAGAGTATGCAGTTTGAAGAGGGATCTATCAGGTGGAAATCTTCCGACGACTGGAGCCTCTCCCTTTCGTACTTTATCGATTCATCCGGCTTGAGCCACGGATCTATCTTTTCGAGAGAGCGCCAGAATGTTTCCAGGTCCACCGCGAGATCCTTTATTATCTCGAAATTGCCGAGCGGCTCGATGGTGATAACGTTATTTTCAACTACGTCCACCGCCTGCGTTTTGCATGCCAGCTTTGCGTGCCCGTTCACCCTCATCGCGCACGAGCCGCAGATGGCGCTCCGGCACGACATTCTGAAAGTGAGCGTGCCGTCCTGCTGCCACTTTATGAGATTGAGACAGTCGAGAAGCGTAGACGACTTCGGTATGTCGAGCATGAACTCCTGTATATGCGATTTCGCGTCGCTTGCCGGGTCGAATCGTGAAATTCTGAATTTTGTAGCCATCAGTATTTCCTCTCCTCCGGCTGGAATTTTGTTATCGAGACCGGCTTGTATTTAAGCTGTATCTCGCCGTTTGTCCCCTGATAGGCGAGAGTGTGTTTGAGCCATTTCACGTCGTCCCTCTTCGGGAAATCGGTCCTTGCGTGGCCCCCCCTGCTCTCGGTCCTCTTTGTCGCCCCTTCGATTATCACTTCGCTGAAGGTAAGCATGTTATCGAGTTCGATAGCCTCCATCAGCTCCGTGTTGAATACCTTCCCCTTGTCGGAGATCCGCATGTTCACGAACCTCCCCTGGAGTTCCTTGACCTTTTTCATTGCCATGCCGAGCTTCTCTCCGCTTCGGAATACGCCGCAATTTTCCGTCATCGCCTCTTTCAGTTCGTTCCTTATGTTGAATGCCGATTCGGTGGATGCGGATGAAAGCATTTCGTTCATCCTCTTTTTGACCTTTTCTTCTTCCCTCTTCGCGTCGATCTTTTCATGTTTCGCTTCCAGAGTGTATTTCAACGCGGCTTTCCCGGCCCTTCTGCCGAACACTACCGCTTCAAGAAGGGAGTTTGTGCCGAGCCTGTTTGCGCCGTGAACCGACACGCAGGCGCACTCGCCGGCAGCGAAGAATCCTCGCGCCGGAGTGGAGTGTTCATCCACTATCACCTGACAGTCGACGTTGGTAGGTATTCCACCCATGCTGTAGTGCGCCGTCGGCTGAATCGGGATAGGATCGTCGATCATATCTATTCCGAGGAAATCTATGCCGAGCTGTCTTACCTGCGGCAGTCGGTCGAGTATTTTCGCTCTTCCGAGGTGGCGCATGTCGATATGGATGAAATCCTTGCCGCCTATCCCTCTACCTTCGTTTATTTCGGTCTGTTCCGAACGTGAAACTATGTCGCGCGGAGCGAGTTCCATCTTGCCGGGAGCGTATTTTTCCATGAAGCGCTCACCCTTGCCGTTGAGGAGGTATCCCCCTTCGCCACGAGCCGCTTCGGAAACGAGTATCCCCTGCAGGTACAATCCTGTCGGGTGGAACTGTACAAACTCCATATCCTCAAGCGGTATCCCCGCGCGGTACGCCGCAACGACACCGTCGCCGGTATTTGCGTAGGCGTTCGACGTGATCTTGAATGCCCTGCCGTATCCTCCGGTGCCGAAGATAACCGTTTTCGCGTGGATCACCTCGATGTCGCCTGTCTTAATATCCATTATGACCACTCCCCGCGCGGAGCCTTCTTCGTATATCAGCGAAAGGAGGAAATACTCAGCGTAAAGAGTGATCTTTTTCCTGTGTTTCATCGACTGCTCAAAGAGGACATGAAGGAGTGCGTGTCCGGTCCTGTCGGCGGCGTAACATGAACGCCTCTTCTGGTGTCCACCGAACGCCCGCTGCGCTATCCGCCCTTTTTCATCGCGGGAGAAGACGCATCCGAGCTTTTCCATCTCGATGATGGCTTCCGGCGCTTCCTTTGTCATAAGTTCGATAGCATCCTGATCACCGAGGAAATCGGAGCCTTTTACCGTGTCGTACATATGTATTTCCGGTGAATCATCGGGATCGAGATTCGCCATCGCGGCGGCCACGCCCCCCTGAGCCGCGCCCGAGTGCGAACGCGACGGATAAACCTTTGTCACTATCGCAACATCGAGCTTGCCCGCCATTTCAAGCGCCGCGCCAAGGCCGGCAAGTCCTGAGCCTACTATTACTACGTCATGCTGTTTCATTCGGACACCTTATATTTTTGTTTACCGATATCGTATAAATCGTTTCCGTTTATATCATTGATAACCACTGCCTTGAAATCTTCCACCTCTAGTTTCCTTATGGCCTCCGGGCCAAACTCTTCATAGGCAACTATTTCAACTGCCTTTATGGACTTTGCAATAAGCGCCGCCGCGCCACCGATAGCGGCGAAGTATACGGCCTTGTATTTCTTCATCGCGTCGATCACCGACTGGTCTCTTTTTCCCTTCCCGATCATCCCCTTTGCGCCTTTCTCCAGAAGCCTTGGGGCATATGGATCCATCCGGTAGCTTGTGGTCGGACCTGCGGACCCTATTATCGCTCCGGGCTTTGCGGGTGACGGACCTACATAATAAATTACCTGCCCCTTTAAATCAAATGGGAGAGGCTCCCCTTTGTCCATCGTCTCTACCAGTCTCTTGTGGGCTGTATCGCGGGCTGTGTAAAGAGTTCCCGAAATGGATACTCTGTCCCCCGCTTTCAGGCTCGCCACGGTTTTATCATCGAGCGGAGCGGTTATTTTTATTTCGTCCGACATTACAGCACCGCCTCCTTGTGTCTGCTGGCATGGCAACAGATGTTTACGCTTACCGGCAGCGAGGCGATGTGGCTCGGGTACTTTTCTATGTGCACCGCCAGGGCGAACACCTTCCCACCAAGCCCCTGAGGTCCGATGCCGAGATTGTTAACCTTCGTCAGTATCTCCTCCTCAAGCGCCGCCAGTTCCGGATCGGGATTTTTCTCTCCGATATGACGGAGAAGCGCCTTCTTTGCGAGTATCATGCACTTTTCGGCAGAACCTCCTATCCCGACCCCTACTATAACCGGAGGGCATGGATTCGACCCGGCCTCGTCACAGCGCTTTACCACGAAGTCGATTATCCCCTTTTTCCCCGCGGCAGGCGCAAGCATGGTTAATCGCGCCATGTTCTCGCTTCCGCCACCTTTTGGCGCGGCGATGATCTTCAGTTTGTCACCCTTTACGAGGTCGACAATAACCACAGTAGGTGTGTTATCCCCGGTATTCTTTCGCGTGAACGGATCGCAGATGGATTTTCTAAGATAGCCATCCTTGTATCCCTGCCGGACCCCTTCGTCGATTGCATCGTTCAGGAGTCCTCCTTCTATATGGACATCCTGCCCAAGCTCTACAAAAAAAACGGCATACCCCGTATCCTGACAGATGGGAACCTGGTTATCTCTGGCTATATTCTGATTTTTAAGAAGCGCGTTGAAAACGGCTTTCCCCGCCGGCGAAACCTCCTCGGCAAGCCCTTTTTCAAACGCTTTTACTACGTCTTTCCCCAAATCGAAATTTGCGGAAGTAACAAGGTTTTTGACGGTTTTTGCAATTTCGTCTACATGAACAGTCTTCAACTACCCCCCTTTATACGAAGCTACATTTTTACCACAACGGCAGAATAATTCCTAGCCTTAACATTCTGGAGGAATCGGTATCATGCAGACATACCGCGGAATATCCGGAACAGAGTTAGATAGTCTGCTCCATCACCGCTTTTTTATAGGAGTTTATGACATCTTTTCTCTTTATCACGCCGAGCATTTTGACCACCTTCCCCTTCGTGACGACCGGGAGTTCATCCAGGTCCTTTATGGAAAACTTTTCCATTGCATCGTTTAGCGATTCATCGGGATGGATGGTTATCATGTCCTGCTTGGCAAGCTCCTTTGCAATCACGATATCCGCCAGGCTCGCTTCGAAAAGGAATTCACGCATATCCTGTACCGAAAGGATCCCGGTCAGCCTTCCGCTCTCGTCTATCGTATGAAAGTAAAGTTCCCTGGAGGATTTAACCAGCGCAAGTATCTTTTTGAACGGGAGGTTTTCAGGAATCGTTTCAAACTCCCTTATCATGACATCTTTCACCTTGATCCCTTCCATTATGCGGGACTCACGACCCTCCCATATCATTACCCCTTTCCTTTTCAGCTTCTGCTGATAGATAGAATCCGGGAGGAAGTAGGAGTAGGTAAACGTGGCTGAAATGCAGGCCAGCATAATCGGAAGAATGATCTGGTAGTTATTGGTAAGTTCGAAAACCATCAGTATATTTGAGAGCGGCGCGTGGGCGGCGGCGGACATGACAGCCCCCATTCCAACGAGCGCGTAGGCTCCGCTCGGTCCTGTATGTTCCGGCAAAAGGGTATTCAATATCATGCCGAAGACCCCCCCTGTCATACTCCCTATGAAAAGAGCCGGAGCGAACATTCCCCCCGAACCGTTCGACCCTATCGTTAGCGATGTGGCGAACATCTTTACGAATATAAGGAAGAACGCGAGCATCAAACCCATCTTGCCGGTCAGCACCATATCCATCGATTCGTAGCCATTTCCAAGAACATCCGGAAATACGATACCCACAAAGCCGACAGCGACCCCTCCGAGCGCCGGTTTTAACGCCGGGTGCACCGGCAGATTTTCAAAAAGATCTGTAAACTTGAAATAGAACTTGTAGAAGAGCGCGGCGAGAAGGCCGCAGAGTATGCCGAGTATTACGAAGAAGATGAACTCCCATGTCGAGACAAGGGAGTAGTTCGGCAACTGGAAAACAGGCACATCACCTTCCATGTGGCGCGCGGTAACTGTAGCGATGACCGCGGAGAATATCAGCGGTGAAAAGACCTTGATATTGAAATCGCCGAGGATAACCTCGATAGAAAAAATCAATCCACCCAATGGGGCGTTAAACGCCGAGGCTATAGCCGCGGCCGTACCGCAACCTATCAAAAGCCTTATCCTTTCGGATGACGCCTTTATTCTTTTGCCGACCCATGAACCGATAGCGGCTCCTATCTGAACAATCGGGCCTTCCCTTCCTCCGGAGCCTCCGCTTCCTATAGTAAGCGCGGACGCCAGCGGCCTGAACCAGATGACCCGGGAAGGAACTCTCCTGTCGATAGCAGCCCATTTCATGGCTTCTGAAACAGCGGCTGATTCGCCATGCGGATTGAAAAAGTGATTCAGCAACCCGACCAGAAGGCCCCCGAAGCCGACTATCAGCGGGAGGAAGAGCAAGTCGAGCGACCAGTCGCCGCCGTTATTGATATCAACTGAGGAATAAAAGAGGTGGTGAAACCATGATATCAGCTGTTTGAACCAGACAGCGGCAACGCCGACAAGGAAACCTACAAGGCAGGCGATGCCGACCATGAAGATATGTTCCTGGCGTAATATGCGGTAGAACGTCCCCAGGTAGCGGGACATGTAATCCATATAACGTTGAAACATGTTCACCCGATGGCATCAAGGTCTAAAAAGTAAAAAAAGCCCCTCTCCGTCAGGAGAGGGGCTGTAATCGTATGATAATTTTAATCGTTCTTATTCGCGGTCTCTTCTTCCTCTTCCTTTGCCTCTTCCAGCTTCAGTTCAAAACCTGGAAGTTTCGCAATATGAATACCGATATTCTGGTACTGCATTGAGCCTGTTCCTGCAGGAATCAGCCGCCCCATGCTTACGTTTTCCTTAAGGCCCCTCAAGTAGTCGACCTTTCCGGAAATCGAAACATCCGTCAGCACCCTTGTCGTTTCCTGGAACGATGCGGCTGATATAAAGCTGTCGGTAGCGAGCGAAGCCTTGGTAATGCCGAGCAACACCGGTTTTCCTTTTGCCGGAATTCCGCCAGCCGCTATCACAGCCTGGTTTTCCACCTGGAAAATCTTCTTGGTAACCTGCTCCCCCTCAAGGAAGTTCGTATCACCCGGATCCTCAATAATAAGGTGTCTCAACATCTGCCTGACGATAACCTCGATATGCTTGTCGGCAATGGTAACGCCCTGAAGCCGGTAAACTTCCTGTATCTCATTCACAAGATATTTCTGCAACTCCTTTTCACCCATGATATTCAGGATATCGTGAGGATTCAGCGCGCCGTCAACCAGCGGTTCTCCCGCCTCAACATAATCACCCTCGTGTACGTTGATATGCTTACCGCGCGGAACAAGATACTTGTGCTCCGTTTCGTCCTCGGTGGTGATAAAGACTTCCCTTGTGCGCTTTACGAACGCGCCGTACTTGACCTTACCGCTGACTTCCGCGATAGTTGCCTGTTCGTGAGGCTTTCTCGCTTCGAAAAGCTCCGCAACACGCGGAAGACCGCCTGTTATGTCTTTTGTCTTGGTGGTTTCTCGCGGTATCTTAGCGATGATATCGCCTATCTCTACGCGCTCGCCCTCTTTCACGTTTACGTGCGCACCCGCGGGCATCATGTAGCGCGTAAGGGTTTTACCCTTATCATCCTTAATGGATATACGAGGATGTTTCTTCTCTTCCCTGTGGTCGAGAATAACCTTCTCGGAATGCCCTGTTACCTCGTCGACTTCCTCGCGCATTGTCACGTTTTCCATGATATCGCCGTAGGCAACGGTACCCGCGACTTCTGTAAGGATCGAGAGTGTATATGGGTCCCATTCCGCCAGTGTGTCGCCATCTGTAACGCGCTGGCCGTTCTTTACCTTAAGCCTTGCTCCGTAAATGACCTTGTATCGCTCGCGCTCCCTGCCGTCGTCATCCTGAATGATAAGTCCGCCGTTTCGGTTCATGACGATAAGCTCTTCGCCTTTAAGGGTAACCGTTTTGAGTTCTACGAATTTGACTATACCGCCCTTCTCGACCTGCAGTTTCGTCTGCTCGGCCACCTTGCTCGCAACACCTCCGATGTGGAAGGTACGCATTGTAAGCTGTGTTCCCGGCTCGCCGATTGACTGCGCGGCGATAACGCCCACGGCCTCGCCTATCTCAACCGGTTTTCCGGTCGCCAGGTTCCTTCCGTAGCATTTCGCGCATACACCCTCTTCGGCTTCACATGTAAGCACCGAGCGAAGTTTGATCTGCTCGACACCCGCGTTCTCTATCTTGGCAACAAGCTTTTCATCGATCAGCTCATTAGGTCCGAGGAGTTCTTCCTTGGTAAAGGGATCGATAACCGATTCAAGCGTAACGCGACCGAGGATTCGTTCTCCAAGTTTTTGGATTACTTCGCCACCTTCGACCAGCGCCGTCATCTCGATGCCGTTCATCGTTCCGCAGTCATGAATGTTCACTATCTGATCCTGGGCAACGTCTACCAGTCTTCGCGTCAAGTAGCCGGAGTTTGCGGTTTTTAACGCGGTGTCGGCAAGACCTTTATGCGCGCCGTGCGTTGAGATAAAGTACTGCGCTACTGTCAACCCTTCTCGGAAGTTCGCGATGATCGGCGTTTCTATGATCTCGCCCGAAGGTTTCGCCATAAGTCCGCGCATACCGGCAAGCTGAGCTATCTGCGCCTTGCTTCCCCTTGCGCCCGAATCAGCCATCATGTAAAGACCGTTGAAATCTTCACCAGGCGCGTCGCCATCAACCGCCCTTTTATCCTCCGATTTCAGCTCAAGGAAAACCTCTTCGGTAACCTTGTCCGTGACATGCGACCATACGTCGATGATCTTGTTGTATCCTTCACCTTTGGTTATCAAACCGTTCCTGTACTGTTCTTCTACCTTCACAACCTCTTTTCGAGCGGCATCAACCAGTTCAGTTTTCTTCAGAGGTATATGCATATTCGACAATCCGATCGAAACGCCGGCTTTCGTGGCGTAAAAGAATCCGATGGCCTTCAATTCGTCCAGGAACTTGACTGTCCTGTCGCGGCCTACTTCTATGAAGCAGTCGTTTACAAGACTTCCAAGAGCGCCCTTGTTCATCAGTTTGTTTATGCGCGAGAACGGGATCTCATGCGGTATTATCTCGTAGAAAAGCGACCTTCCGACAGTAGTATCGTAGACGGTGCCGTCGATCCTCACGCGGATCTTCGCCTGCAGATGCACTTTTTTCGCATCGTATGCGGAGCGAACCTCCTTGATGTTTGAGAAAGCCTTCCCCTCGCCCATCACCTTGCCGCGTTCCCTTGTAAGGTAATAACAGCCAAGGACTATGTCCTGCGAAGGTACGGCAATAGGCCTTCCGTTCGACGGCGAGAGAATGTTGTTTATGGAAAGCATAAGCATCCTTGTTTCGATCTGGGCTTCAAGCGACAGCGGCACATGCACCGCCATCTGGTCGCCGTCGAAATCGGCGTTGTATGCCGCGCAAACCAGCGGATGAAGCTGGATCGCCTTCCCTTCGATCAATATCGGTTCAAATGCCTGTACCGAAAGTCTGTGAAGCGTCGGTGCGCGGTTCAGGAGCACCGGATGGTTTTTTACAACCTCGTCGAGTACTTCCCAGACCTCTTCCTGCTCATTTTCGACCATCTTCTTTGCAGATTTAATGGTTGCGGCGTAGCCTTTTACTTCGAGCTTGTGATAGATGAAAGGCTTGAAAAGTTCGATCGCCATCTTCTTTGGAAGGCCGCACTGATAAAGTTTCAGATCTGGCCCAACAACGATAACGGAACGACCGGAATAGTCAACGCGCTTTCCGAGAAGGTTCTGACGGAACCGTCCCTGTTTACCTTTAAGCATATCGGCAAGCGATTTGAGCGGCCGTTTGCTCGGCCCTTTCAGCACTCTTCCTCGGCGGCCATTGTCAAAAAGTGCCGCTACCGATTCCTGCAACATTCTCTTTTCATTGCGGACAATTATCTCCGGCGCGCGAAGCTCCATCAGCCTCTTGAGCCTGTTGTTCCTGTTTATAACCCTTCTGTAAAGATCGTTAAGATCCGATGTAGCGAACCTTCCGCCGTCAAGCGGCACGAGGGGGCGCAAGTCGGGCGGGATAACCGGTATTACCGAAGGAATCATCCATTCCGGCCTGTTGCCGGATTTTCGGAACGCTTCGGAGATCTTAAGCTGTTTGGCAAGTTTGCGCCTTGTTTGCACCGAATTGGTCTTTTCAAGGGCGACTTTCAGCTCTTCCGAGAGCTCTTCGAGATCCATGTTCTTAAAAATGGTCTGTATCGCCTCTGCGCCCATGCCGACTTCAAAGGCGTCTTCACCGTGCTCTTCAACCGCTTCCTGATAATCATCTTCGTTAAGGAGCTGTTTGTATTTCAGCTTGGTCTCGCCCGGCTCGATGACGATATATTTTTCAAAATAGATAACCGCTTCGAGTTCGGACATGGTCATGTCGAGGAAGTTGCCTATTTTGCTCGGCAACCCCTTGAAGAACCATACGTGCGCAACGGGTGCGGCAAGCTCGATGTGCCCCATCCTTTCGCGCCTTACTTTTGAAAGGGTGACTTCAACGCCGCACTTTTCACAGACGGTCCCCTTGAATTTCATCCTTTTGTATTTTCCGCAGAGACACTCCCAATCCTTGACCGGGCCAAAGATCTTCGCGCAAAAGAGCCCGTCCCTTTCCGGCTTGAACGTCCTGTAGTTTATTGTCTCAGGTTTCTTTACTTCGCCGAACGACCACGACCTGATCTTTTCAGGCGAAGCGAGTTTTATCATCACCGAGTCGAAGGACAGCGGGTCTTTTGGTCTCTCCATGAACCGGAAAGTATTATCCATTTCCATCTTCTTTATTTCCTTCCTTAAAAGACCTTTTTCTTTATTTCGTCCAGAGAAATATCAAGACATAATGCCTGAAGCTCTTTTATCAAAACATTGAAGGATTCCGGCAAACCTGGCTGTAGGGTGTTGTCACCCTTGACAATCGCCTCATACATCCGCTTTCTCCCTTCAACGTCATCCGACTTGACAGTCAGCATTTCCTGAAGCGTATATGCCGCGCCGTACCCCTCAAGAGCCCAGACTTCCATCTCACCAAGCCTCTGTCCGCCGAACTGCGCTTTTCCGCCGAGCGGCTGCTGCGTAACGAGAGAGTATGGTCCTGTGGATCTGGCGTGCATTTTATCCTCAACAAGGTGGTGCAGTTTCATCATGTAGATGTAACCCACAAATACCTTCTGGTCGAAATACTCGCCTGCTCTGCCGTCAATTACCCTTCTCATGCAGTTTTCCGGTACTCCTGCGTTACGAAGAAGCGACTTCACATCGTTTTCGCTGGCGCCGTCGAACACCGGCGTTTCGTAGTGAGTGTCGTTTGCCTTCGCGGCCATTCCGAGCGATGTCTCCATCAGCTGCCCGACGTTCATACGTGATGGAACGCCTAGCGGATTGAGGAGTATCTCAAGCGGTGTACCATCTTCGAGCCTCGGCATATCCTCTTCAGGAACGATAACCGATACTACGCCCTTGTTACCGTGCCGGCCGGCCATCTTGTCGCCAACCTGCATCTTCCTTTTGATCGCAACATATACCTTGATGAGCTTGATAACGCCGGGGGCAAGTTCGTCGCCCCTGTCGACTTTCGCAAGCTGTTCGTTCATGTCCGACTTCAGGTCTTTAATATGCTCATTCGAGTTCTCCTCGATCTTGAGTATCTTCTCCTTGATATCGCCCGAAGCCGATACCTGAAGCTTGAGAAGGTCCTTTCCTTCTATCTGGTCGAGAACTTCTTTCGTAAGGGTTGCGCCTGCGCTGACAAGCTTCTCTTTTGAACCAGCAAGAGTAAAATCCTTGTCCGCTTTCTGACCTGCGAGAATGGACCTTATCCTGTCGTCCTTATCGAGCTTTATAATTCGAATCTCCTCGTTGTAATTCCCTTCGATAGATTTTTTCTCTTCTTTCTCGATAGCCAGTGTGCGGTCATCCTTATCGGTACCGCTTCTGGTAAAGACCCTTACATCCACGACGGTGCCGTTTACTCCAGGCGGTACGCGGAAAGAGGTATCCATTACGTTGCCTGCCTTTTCACCAAATATTGCTTTGAGCAGTTTTTCTTCCGGCGAAAGGAGTGTCTCTCCCTTGGGGGTAAGCTTGCAGACGAGGATATCACCGGGATCTACTTCCGCACCAATCCTCACGATACCGCTCTCATCAACATTATGAAGAGCATCCTCGCTAAGACCGGGGATATCCCTGGTTACTTCTTCCTTGCCGTATTTCGTGTCGCGGGCGTCAATCTCGAACTCTTCAACATGTATGGATGTAAACACATCCCTTTTGATAAGCGACTCGCTCAGTATTATCGCGTCCTCGAAGTTGTAACCGTGCCAAGGCATGAACCCGACGAGGACGTTCTTGCCAAGCGCCAGTTCGCCACGGTCGGTCGCCTGACCGTCCGCCAGCACATCCCCTTTTTTCACGGCCTGACCCGGCTCAACAAGAGGTTTCTGGTTTATGCAAGTGTTCTGGTTCGACCTTCCGAATTTTGTAAGTGGGTAAATGTCGACTTTTGGAAGTCCGCCATTGTCTCCGCTCTTGTTTCGTCTGACAACTATTCTTCTGGCATCCACGTTGATGACAACGCCGTCAGCCTTCGCCATAACCAGCGTGCCGGAATACCTTGCGGCGACCTTCTCCATGCCGGTTCCGACAACCGGCGCTTCAGTCCGAATTGGCGGCACCGCCTGGCGTTGCATGTTTGATCCCATCAATGCGCGGTTCGCGTCATCGTGCTCAAGGAACGGTATCAACCCGGCGGCAACCGAAAAGACCTGCCCCGGGGAAACGTCCATATATTCCAGCTCTTCAATAAGAATTGAGCCGAATTCGCCGCCGAAGCGCCCAATAACGGAAGGATTCTTGAAAGAATTATCTTCCTTTAGCGGGGCGTTTGCCTGGGCTATCTTGTGTTTATACTCTTCCGCCGCGGTGAAATACACAACCTCATTCGTCACCTTGCCGTCCACAACCTTCCGGTAGGGGGTTTCAATAAATCCGTACTTGTTTACCCGCGCGTATGTAGCGAGCGACGATATAAGACCGATGTTCGGACCTTCAGGCGTTTCGACCGGACAGACCCTGCCGTAATGGGTCGGGTGAACGTCTCGCACTTCAAATCCCGCGCGCTCTCTCACAAGACCTCCCGGTCCAAGCGATGAAAGCCTTCTCTTGTGAGTAAGACCGGACAGAGGGTTCGTTTCATCCATGAACTGTGAGAGCTGTGATGAAGCGAAGAACTCCTTTATCGCGGCAGTTATCGGTTTGGAATTAACGAGGTCATGCGGCATCGCCGTTTCTAGATCCATGATGTTCATTCTCTCAAGGATGGTCTTTTCCATCCTTACCATGCCAACCCTGAACTGCGCGGCAACCTGCTCGCCTACCGAGCGGACGCGCCTGTTTCCGAGATGGTCTATGTCATCCTTCACGCCAAGTCCCGCTTTCAATTTGAAGAGATACTTTACTGTCGCCAGGATATCCTCTCTGGTAAGTACCCTTTTATCCGGCGGAACGTTCAGCTCCAGCTTTTCATTTATCTTCTTTCGCCCGACTTCACTCAAGTCATATCTCTTCTCGTTAAAGAAGAGATTTTCGAAAAACATCTTTACCGATTCCGGTGTTGGTGGATCGCCCGGACGCATCCTCTTGTATATCTCGCGTAGCGCCTCATCCTCGCTCTCAACGCCGTCAACGGCGAGAGTATCCCTGAAAGAGGTGTCCTTCAACTGGTCATCAATGGCAAGCACCTTGAATGAGGTTATCTTGTGATCCGCGATAGATTCGAGAATTTCTTCCGATATTGATGAGTTCACTTCGAGAATTACCTCTCCGGTCTCCTCGTTGATAATATCTTCTGCAAAATATTCACCGAGCAACTGGCTCTTTTCAATCTGGAATTTTTCAATTCCAGCATTCTTGCACTTTCTCATTGCGCCTTTTGTGATCTTGCGCCCTGCTTTTACGAGAACTTCACCGCTCTTCGGTTCGAGAATATCGTCAACCGGCTTGTACCCAAGCATGTAGGAGTAATCGCTAATTGTGGACCAGAACTCCCCTTTCGCGGGAACATACTGTATCTCATGGAAATTGTAAAATTCCCCAATAAGTTCGTTTATCCCGTAGCCGAGCGCTTTAAGCAGGATGGTAGAGGGGAATTTCTTCCTTCTGTCTATTCGTACGTGGGAGATCTCCTTTGTATCGAATTCGAAATCAAGCCAGCTTCCCCTGTGAGGTATTATCCTTGAAGAATAAATTGTCCTGCCAAGCTGGATACCTTTTCCTTTTTCCTTTATGAACACGACGCCTGGTGAGCGGTGGAGCTGGTTCACTATAACTCTCTCGGTGCCGTTCACTATGAACGTACCGTAAGGTGTCATCAGCGGTACTTCGCCAAGATATATCTTCTGCTCTTTTATTTCACGAATCTCCATTTCCGTGGAATTTTCGTTTTCCTCGCGAAGGATCAAGCGAACTATGATCTTCAGCGGGTCGGAGAAGCTGACCCCCCTCTGACGACAGTCAAGAAGTGAATATTTCTGCTTGAAAACAACGCTCTTTTTACATTTATCGCATACTACGCCAGGTCCGCCGAGACTTTTATATTCTCCGCATTTGCAATGCCAGGTGCCAAGCTCATACCCAAGATATTCAAGGGTTGCGGTTTTTTTGTAATTTGTTATCGGGAAAATAGATCGGAAAACCTCCTCGATACCCTTGTTTTCCCTCTGATCCGGTCTTACTCCGGCCTGTATGAGAGCTTCAAAGGACTCAAGTTGGGTCTCGATGAGGTTGGGCAGTTCCAGCACCTGCCCCAAACGGGAAAAACTTTTTCGGGATATCGGTTCTTTCCCGGGAGAATACACCTTAGCCATTTAACTATGCCTCCTGGCAGCAAAGATTACTTGAGAAAGCCTGAGCGTGGGCGCAGCTGCGCCCATGAACAGGCAAAAATACTCTGTCTTTTAAAAGACGAAACAAGTTAATTACTTAACCTCTACAGTCGCGCCGGACTCCTCAAGTTTTTTCTTGATATCTTCTGCTACATCCTTGGCGACCTTTTCCTTCACTACTTTCGGCGCACCATCAACCATGTCCTTGGCTTCCTTCAATCCAAGTCCGGTAATTTCCCTGATTACCTTGATAACCTGGATTTTCTTGTCGCCAGCGGCCTTCAATTCAACTGAGAATTCGGTCTTTTCAGCGGCGGCCTCTCCACCGCCAGCTGCTGGCGCAGCTACTGCAGCTACCGGCGCGGCGGCTGATACGCCCCACTCCTCTTCAAGGGCCTTGGTCAGCTCAACAAGTTTCAAAACAGAAAGGCTGTTGAGATAGGATTTCACATCTTCGGTTGACAAATTGGACATTTCTTCTCCTCCTTTAAAATCGTGGTTGTTTTCTCTATTTTCCTTAACGGCGGCAAGTAGGTATAAAAACTTCCTCACAACACCAGCTAATACATACACAAACATTCTTGGCGATCCCTGCAACGTGCTGAGAAACATCGCCTGTAACACAGGTTTATCGGGAAGGTTCCCAATGCTTTTTACGCCTTCCTCGGAGAATATCTCTCCTTCAGCCATCCCGGCAATGATCTTGAATGCCGACTCTTCCTTCGCGTACTTGGAGAGTATCCTGGCTGGTGAAGTCGGGCTATCGTAGCTTATCGCTATCGACATAGGCCCTACAAAACGGTCATGCAGACCCTCCACAGGCGTTCCTTTGGAGGCGATCTTCGCAAGACGGTTCTTCACTACTTCAAACTCGATGTTCTCACTGCGCAATCTCGCGCGCAGATCATCCATCTTCCCGGCGGTTACGCCGCGGTAGTCGGCCTGCACCACACCGGTGGCACGGCTGAACTTCTCGTGCAACTCTTTTACTTTTTGCTCTTTTACCAATGTCGCCATATTATTTCCCCCTGTAGCGTCAGTTTAAGGAACTGGCAACCGCGGATTCATCTACCTTGATCCCTGGTCCCATTGTTGTTGAAACTGAGATACTCCTCAGATAAATTCCTTTCGCGGAAGACGGTTTAAGCCTTTGGATCGCCTCCAGAAACGCGCTCGCATTCTCCAGCAGGGTCTTGTGCTCAAATGACGATTTCCCTATTGAAGCGTGCACCACGCCCCCTTTGTCGACGCGGAACTCAACTCGCCCGGCCTTGATCTCCGATATTGCCTTCTTGATGTCGACGGTAACCGTTCCCGATTTCGGGTTCGGCATAAGTCCGCGAGGCCCAAGGAGCTTTCCTATCTTACCTACGGTGCCCATCATGTCCGGCGTTGCCACTGCAACGTCGAATTCCATCCAGCCACCCTTGATCTTTTCAACCAGGTCGTCACCGCCAACGAAATCGGCTTTAGCCTCCTTCGCTTCTATCTCTTTATCACCTTTGGCGAATACGAGAATTCTCTGATTCTTGCCAGTTCCTCCCGGCAGTACAACCGAGCCGCGGACCATCTGGTCGGCCTTGGTCGGATCTACGCCGAGCCTTATAGCCATATCGACCGACTCGTTGAACTTGGCCATTTTTGTTTCCTTCGCCAGCTTAAGGGCGTCTTCAAGGGTATACTTAACCCCCACTTTTACCTTATCAGCCACTGCCTTCTGATTTTTTGTAAGTTTTGCCACAGCCTAGCCCTCCACCACAATGCCCATGCTTCGAGCCGTACCTTCAATAATACTCATTGCGGCTTCCTCTGATGCCGCGTTCAAATCATTCTTCTTGGTAACCGCTATCTCCTTTATCTGAGCCTTCGTCACCTTGCCTACCTTGTTCTTGTTCGGCTCGGAGGAACCTTTCGCTATACCTGCCGCCCTCTTCAAAAGAACCGGAGCCGGAGGCGACTTTGTAATAAATGAGAACGAGCGGTCGGCATAAACCGAAATTACAACCGGGATAATGAGGCCTTCCTTCCCTTTTGTTTCGGCATTGAACGCCTTGCAGAATTCCATAATGTTCACTCCGCGCTGTCCGAGCGCCGGACCGACTGGAGGCGACGGGTTTGCCTGGCCCGCCGGTACCTGCAATTTAATGTACGCTGTAACTTCCTTACCTGCCATAGTTCCGCCTTTTTATGTTAAATTTTCTCAATCTGCGGGAAATCAAGTTCAACAGGCGTTGCGCGCCCGAAGATGGAAACCATCAGTTTCACTTTTCCCCGTTCAGTATTTACTTCTTCTATCTTCCCGGAGAAATGCGTAAAGGGTCCGTCAATAACCCTTACATTGTCACCGGACATAAACGAGAACTTCGGCCTCGGTTTTTCCACCGTTCCGGCCAGCTGTTCCTGTATCTGTTTTACTTCCTTATCCGAAAGCGGGGTCGGTTTGTTTCCGCCAAGAAACCCGGTTACCCTTGGGCAATCCTTTATCGCCGTCAATGCCTTGTCTGTCAGCACCAGCTGCACCAGCACATATCCGGGAAAGAACTTGCGCGAAACAACTTTCTGCTTGCCGCCGCGAAATTCCTTCACGTCTTCCATCGGAACAAGGATCTCTCCCAGGTGGTCGGAAATTCCCATCTGCGCAAACTGCTCCCTAAGTGAAAGCTTCACCTTCTGTTCATACCCGGAATAGGCGTGGATTATGTACCACTTAAACTCCACTAAAACCACCTATAAGTTTCTTGATTAACGTCGAGAACACCCAGTCCACCGTTGCCAGATAAAATCCGATTATAAAAACCGAAATTATTACAACGATTGTCACAGCTGTCGCTTCCCGCCTCGCAGGCCACGCGACCTTGCGAAGTTCATTCTTCGACTCCTGTACAAACTGCAACCCTCTTTCAGCAGGATTGCCTTTTTTAGCGCTCATCTAATCCTTTCAACCAACACAAAAAAATGGCAGGCCAGGAGGGACTCGAACCCCCAACACCCGGATTTGGAGTCCGGTGCTCTAACCATTAGAGCTACTGGCCTATCAATACTGCCAGTACCTTGTTCCTAAACCTTCACCTCTTTGTGCATGGTGTGCTTTCTGCAAAAACGGCAGTATTTCTTAATTCCCAGCTTTTCCGGCTGGAGTTTCTTGTTCTTTGTCGTCGTATAGTTCCTGTGCTTGCTTTCCTCGCACTGGAGCCCGATTATTTCACGCATTTTTACTCCAATACCTCGGAAATGACACCCGCGCCGACGGTGTGACCGCCTTCACGTATAGCAAACCGAAGCCCTTTTTCCATTGCTATCGGAGCTATCAGCTCCGCGTCCATCGTGATGTTGTCGCCGGGCATTACCATCTCCACGCCGTCGGGGAGCTTGATGTTGCCGGTTACGTCTGTCGTTCGGAAATAAAACTGCGGCTTATAACCCTTGAAGAACGGAGTATGGCGACCACCCTCCTCCTTCGTAAGAATATACGCCTCGCATTTGAACTTCGTATGAGGGGTTATGCTTCCGGGAACGGCAAGAACCTGTCCGCGAATTATCTCTTCCCTCTTCGTTCCGCGAAGAAGAAGACCCACGTTGTCACCTGCCTGACCGTCGTCAAGGAGCTTCCTGAACATCTCAACGCCGGTAACAGTCGTCTTCGCAGTATCCTTGATACCGACTATTTCCACCTCTTCGCCTACCTTTATCTTTCCGCGCTCGATCCTGCCGGTCGCAACCGTTCCGCGACCCGATATCGAGAACACGTCCTCAACAGGCATAAGGAAAGGCTTATCCACCTCGCGCTTCGGCTGGGGAATGTAGCTGTCTATCGCATTCATCAGATCCCATATGCATTTCGTCTTCGCTTCGTCGTCCGGATTGTTCAACGCCTCAAGAGCGGAACCCCTCACCACAGGAATGTCGTCGCCGGGGAATTCGTACTTGCTGAGAAGCTCGCGGATCTCAAGCTCAACCAGGTCGAGCAGTTCAGGATCGTCTACCATATCGGCCTTGTTCATGAAGACCACTATGTACGGAACGCCTACCTGCCTCGCAAGGAGGATGTGCTCGCGGGTCTGCGGCATAGGGCCGTCAGCGGAGCTTACGACCAGTATCGCGCCGTCCATCTGCGCCGCGCCGGTGATCATGTTCTTTACGTAGTCGGCGTGACCCGGACAGTCAACGTGCGCGTAGTGACGGTTCTCGGTGTTGTACTCAACGTGAGACGTCGATATCGTGATACCGCGCTCCCGCTCTTCGGGCGCCTTGTCTATCTTGTCGAACGGAACATAGTCCGCAAGACCTTTCTTAGCAAGAACTTCCGTTATCGCCGCGGTAAGAGTAGTCTTCCCGTGGTCTACATGACCGATCGTTCCCACGTTTACGTGAGGTTTACTACGGTCAAACTTCTCTTTCGCCATTAGCCATTTCCTCCCAAATAATCTCTATACAGCAACGCTTTCCGGATTCTTTCCGGAATATTTTGCTATTATTTCTTCGCCTATATTTTTCGGCACTTCTTGATAATTTTTAAACTGCATCGTGTATGTAGCGCGTCCCTGACTCATTGAGCGGACATCGGTGGCATACCCAAACATCTCCGCAAGCGGCACTTCTGCGCGGATCACCTTCGCGTTGCCGCGCTCAGTCATTTCCTGCACCTTGCCACGCCTTGAGGAAAGGTCTCCCACTACATCGCCCATATATGTATCGGGCGTTACAACCTCAACGTCCATTATCGGCTCAAGCAGAACCGGCTTCGCCTTTTTCGCCCCGGCCTTGACACCCATAGAACCGGCGATCTTAAACGCCATTTCGGATGAGTCAACATCATGATAAGAACCGTCAAACAGCGTGACCTTGACGTCTATCATCGGGAACCCGGCGATAATACCGCTATCAAGAGCCTCTTTCACACCCTTATCCACAGCGGGTATATATTCCTTTGGAATCGAGCCGCCGACTATTTTATTTTCAAACTGATACCCGACGCCTACCTCGGTCGGCTCAACTATCAGCCATACATGACCATACTGACCGCGACCGCCGGACTGACGAACGAATTTACCTTCCTGCTCAACCTTGGCGCGGATCGTTTCACGATACGCAACCTGAGGTTTGGAGACGTTGGCATCCACGGAAAATTCACGCTTTAGCCTGTCGACAATTATCTCAAGATGGAGCTCTCCCATGCCGGAGATGATCGTCTGGCCGGTTTCCGGATCAACTCGAACCCTGAATGTCGGATCTTCCTGAGCCAGCTTGCCAAGACCTGTACTGAGCTTTTCATGCTCCGCCTTGGTCTTCGGCTCAACCGCAATGGAGATAACCGGTTCCGGGAAGACCATCTTCTCAAGAATTACCTGGTTTTTCTCACCGCAGAGCGTATCGCCTGTCAGTGTGGATTTTAATCCAACTATGGCAGCAATATCTCCCGCCCTTATTTCCTTTATCTCTTCCCTTTTGTTAGCGTGCATCTGCAGGATACGGCCAATGCGCTCCTTCTTGTCGCGCGTCGTGTTAACTACTGCGGAGCCGGATTCGATCGTGCCCGAATAAACCCTGGCAAATGTAAGATGACCAACGAAAGGGTCAGTCATGATCTTAAACGCAAGCGCTGAAAAATGCTCATCATCGGATGGCTTCCTGTAAACAACCGTTTCATGATTATCCACGTCAATCCCTTTCACAGGAGGGATATCAACAGGTGATGGACAGTATCTTACTACTGCATCCAGAAGGGCCTGAACACCCTTGTTCTTGAATGCTGAACCGCAAAGCACAGGAATGAACTTGATGGCACAGGTGCCTTTCCTTATCGCGGCGATAATCTCCGCTTCCGTAAAATCGGTCTTGCCTTCAAGATAACGCTCCATCATGCTGTCATCCATCTCACAAGCGGCTTCGATCAGCTTTTCCCTTGCCTCTGCCGCCTGTTCCTTCAAGTCGTCCGGAATCTCCTTTTCCTTGAAGGTGGAACCGAGCACATCGTCCGATGTATAGATAACGGCTTTCATTCTTACAAGGTCAACTACACCGGAAAACGTCTCTTCGGCGCCAATCGGCAACTGGAGCGGAACAGTGTTGTGCCCCAGGCGCTCTTTGATCTCTTTTACCACCCTGGGGAAATCCGCGCCGGTACGATCCATCTTGTTAACGAACGCGATACGCGGTACGCGATATTTGTCAGCCTGCCTCCAGACCGTTTCAGACTGCGGCTCTACTCCGCCAACGGCACAAAAGACGCCTACGGCGCTGTCAAGCACGCGAAGCGATCTCTCAACTTCGATCGTAAAATCGACGTGCCCCGGAGTATCAATGATGTTTATTCGATGTTTATCCCATGAACATGTGGTAGCGGCGGAGGTTATTGTTATTCCTCTCTCCTGCTCCTGTTCCATCCAGTCCATCGTAGCGGTACCGTCATGAACCTCACCAATCTTGTGAGTTACACCGGTATAGAAAAGTATTCTTTCCGTCGTGGTGGTTTTGCCCGCGTCAATATGGGCCATGATCCCGATGTTCCGGACCTTTTCAAGCGAAATTTTTCTAGCCATCCTGATGCCCGCCTGTTACCAACGATAATGGGAGAAGGCCTTGTTCGCCTCTGCCATCTTGTGGGTATCTTCCTTTTTCTTTACCGCGGAGCCTGCATTATTGGCCGCGTCCATTATCTCACCAGCCAGCTTGGCCTTGAAATCGCGCTCCCCGCGCTTCCTGGCATTTGTCACTATCCATCGGAGGGCAAGAGCAACCTGCCTTCCGGGGCGGACTTCAACCGGCACCTGATATGTCGCGCCGCCGACCCTCCGGCTTTTCACTTCCAGGGAAGGCTTTACGTTACTTACAGCCTTCTTGAAAATCGGCATCGGATCCTTGGTAGTTTTTTCCTTCACAGTATCAAGGGCTCCGTAGAACATCCTTTCGGCTGTCGATTTCTTCCCCTGTTTCATGATCACGTTTATACATCTGGTAACCAGTGTATCGCCGAACAGCGGATCCGGCAGGATATCCCTTTTAACTACTCTTCGTCTTCTTGACATTTAATTAACCTCTGCCAACCTTTATATATGGGCTATTGCTTCTTGGCCCGTTTGGTGCCGTATTTTGAACGGCCCTGATTCCTTTTATCAACACCCTGAGTATCAAGCGTACCCCTCACAATATGATATCGAACACCGGGAAGATCCTTTACGCGCCCACCCCTCAGCAGGACAATCGCGTGCTCCTGAAGATTGTGGCCAACACCCGGTATGTATGTAGTTACCTCAAACCCGTTCGAGAGCCTTACACGGGCAACTTTTCTCATGGCGGAATTCGGTTTTTTCGGAGTTACGGTATAAACACGTGTGCATACCCCGCGCCTCTGAGGACATGCCATCAAAGCGGGACACTTGGTCTTTGTCTTTATCTTCTTTCGACCATTTCGCACAAGCTGATTTATCGTAGGCACTTACGCCCTCCCTACACAGTAAATTTATGTAAAATTACGTTTTCCAAATCGTGATACGAAATCACGAATAAAGAAGGGATAATATATCCATGAAGCGCTGATGTCAAACAATATTTCTTAATTTATTATCCCTTCGCCCAGCCGGACCGGGACCTTGGGAAAAGGCCGAAAATCCCACGATTTCCAGAAATAAAACTCCCCGCACCTTGCCATAAACCAAATGCGCGTATATATAATACATAAGATGATCCGGAGCAGAATTTCAAAAACACTATTATCAATATTTTTCGTGCCTTGGCTACTGCTGATACCGGGCATATCTACCGCCTCAAATAGCGACCTTGAGGTATCCATAGAGATAGATAAATCAACCGTGAGCGTGGATGACTACCTAACTCTTGAAGTCACGATCTCCGGAGGTGATTCCGGTTCCGTGGAAAATCCGGAAATATCCGGCATTGAGAATTTCGAAGTTCTTGGGATAGCCACCGGCACCCAAATTTCAATAATCAACATGAGCATGCACAAATCCAAAACCTTCACCTACACCCTGCAGCCGAAAAAAGCCGGAGAAAAATCGAAAATTTCCGCCACGGCTGAATATGACGGAACCAAAGCAACATCGAACAGAATTGAAGTCACTACTGTTCAGCCAAGCCAGAATCCAAGACCAAGAAGAGGCTTCAGACAGCCAAACCTTTTCGGTGACTTTTTTGGCAAACGCGACCCGTTTGGCACATTTGGAAGCAGGAATGTCAAGAAGGATGATTTCATACTTCAGTCAAATCTAAATACTTCAGAAGTCTATGTCGGCCAGGAGGTTATATACAACCTCAGCTTCTATCGCGCCTACAACATCTGGTCCAACGCGCAATACAATTTTCCCGACGCGAACGGCTTCTGGGTCGAACTGCTACCTGATGACCAAAAGATGACCACCAGGAACGAAACCATGGCGGGAAGGAACTACCTGATAAATGAAATGGCTACCCTCCTTTATCCCCTTACGGATGGAGAGAAGATAATCGAACCGGGCACGATAAAATTCCAGCCAAACGCCTTTTCACCCCCTCTCCAGCTTGAATCAAATCAGGTAAAGCTGAAAGTAAAACCGTTGCCGGAGAAGGGGAAACCCAAGGATTTCTCTGGACTGGTAGGCGATTTTGAAATCCTGCTTTCGAGCGATAAAATCACAGCGCCAGACTATGTGGAGGCAGGAAAACCGGTAACCATTGACGTGACAGTCTCAGGGAGCGGCAATATCCAATCAATACAGAAGCCCTCATTTCCAAGAAATGAAAACGGTGAGATGTATGAACCTGAAGTCATTGAAAATTTCAAAAGGACCTCTCTTGGAAGCAGTGGATCAAAGAGATTCAAGTTCATATTCGTTCCAGAAAAGGAGGGACCTATTACAATCGGCCCTTTCAAGACAAACTACTTCGACCCTAAAACCGGCGCTTACGAATATCTTTCGTCCGAACCGGTCACATTTGATGTCAAGGCTGGAGGATCACACGGCAAATCTGCCGTCCAGGCTCCTCTTTCAGGCCATGATAATGCAGCCGGAATGTCGGCAGTTTTGAGATATATAAAACCTGATATGGAGAAGCTTCATTCTCATAAAAGGGAATACTATCGAAATCCGTTCTTCTGGCTATATCCGCTTACGCTCGCAACGCTCCTTGCCTTTTTCGGAGGAAGGATCAAAAGCGGCAAACCGCTTCTCTTCCGGGATAAATGGGAATCGCTTACGCCAAGGCAAAAACTTTCAAAACGCATGGAACCAGCCGGCTTGTACGCGGAAAATGGCGATTCGGAACGCTTTTATGAAACCATTTCAGTGGCCCTTAAAAAATATCTTTCGGAAAAGCTGGATATGCCGGTATATGAACTATCAGAAGGAAATTTGAAAAACAGCCTCCCCGAATGCGAAGCGAACATCTCGCACCTCTACCGGATACTGAACGAATGTGACAATGCCAGGTTCTCGCCTGGTGAGCGGAAAAATGGAGACATGAAAAAGATCCTGGTCGAAACCGAAGAGATCGCCAATCTTCTGGATAAGAGCTTGAAATGAAGCGGATAACATTCATCACATTGGCGCTCACTTTCGCATTAGCCGCACCATCCGATAGCGGTGAAGCTCCCGCCGAAACAGTGGCCGGCGGATCGCCAAAAAAGCTGGCGGAACTCTACAACAAGGGGAATGCCGCATACAGGGATGGCGGATACGATACGGCCGTAAACCTTTACACAAGGATAGCGGAAGAAGCCGGAGTATTTGACCCCTCCCTTTATTACAACCTGGCGAACGCTCACATGAAGAGGGGAGAGATCGGCAAGTCGATCCTTTATTACAGGAGAGCGCTGGAAATAGATCCAAGGGACGCCGATATCATAGCCAACCTTGAATACGCCAGAACCCTGCGGGAAGACAGAATTGACGAGGAAAGCTCCCCTGCCGCCACAGGAAAGATCTCAAAAATCATCCCCAGACTAACTTTGAATGAATATGCCGGCATTGAACTGGTTCTGTTCACGGTATTCTCTATTCTCATTTTTACCGTAACTGCCATTAAACTTGATAACACTGCACTTTTGATCAAACTGAAAAAATTGTCTCTAATATTCGGGATACTCCTTGTTGCCCAAACCCTGCTTTTAGGCGCAAGAACTTCAACATACATCAGCAGGGAAGATGCGGTTATCCTCGAAAAAACCGTTTCGGTCTTTTCGGCCCCATCGGCAGGAGCTGAAAAGCTCTTCGATTTACATGAGGGGACCGAAGTCTCAATCCTTCAGAGCGATAACGACTTCCTGGAAATAACTCTCCCGACCGGATGGAAGGGGTGGATACATCATATGACACTTGAATTAATCTGAAATTTCGAAAAAACTTTCATAAATCTCCCCCTGGATTTCTTTTCATAATATTATACATTTTCATCTCCGCTTTTGATGTTACATATGGTAAATTATCGTTACATGATTATTAAAGAAAACAATCAATTAAACAGGCTTGAATCAAGGCGAATCGCCATTCAAAAGCTGGAGGACCTGCCAACTATCTCCTTGGTTTTGCAGAAGGTATTGGAAATAGTTAACAGTGATAAAGCCTCTGCAAACGATTTGGCGAAACTTGTATCTCATGATCAATCCCTTATGTCTATCATCCTCAAGCTTGTTAATTCCGCGTTTTTTGGCCACATGAGAAAAATCTCCTCGATACATCAGGCAACAGTAATACTTGGTTTCAATACGGTAAAGAGCATCGCACTTGGAGCCACACTCTTCCAGCCGGACAAATCGGGGAAAGGGGGGGACAGCATCGATCGAAAAGCTCTCTGGCTTCACTCACTGGCAACCGCTCAAACATCAAAGTTTCTGGCCCAGATCGTTTCATACCCTGATCCCGATGAAGCATACATTGGCGGGTTGTTGCACGACCTGGGCAAAGTGGTTTTGGATATAACATTCCCAATAGAATTCCAAGAGGCATACCAGCACACCAAAAAAGAAAATAAACCTATCATTGACCTTGAACAAGAAAAAATCGGAATAGATCACGCTGAGGCTGGCTATATACTTCTGAACAAGTGGCAATTACCGGTCGCGGTCGCTGAAGGGATACGGTTTCACCACTCCCCCGATAAAGCAAAAATAACTTCGAAGAATCTCGCGTCTATAATAAACGTCTCCAATCACATTTCCGCAATACTTGGATTCAGCATCGGCATAAATAATACGCCCAGTGAACTCGATGAGGGGGCTGTAGAATGCCTGAAACTTAAAGAATCTCACATTGAAAGAATTATCGTTGAAATGGAAGAGAAGAAGGACGAAATAGTAAAGTTCGGGACAGCATAATGATTGAAGAAAAAAAGGAAAATATCCAAATATTGAGAGAGCGGCTGAAGACAGCTCTCCGCGAGAGGAAAATCTATTCGGAAGCGCTTTCCGAATCAAACAGACGTTTCAACACGATGATAAAGGAGATGTCCATTCTGCGGAGGGTCACCGAATCGATTTCGGCATCCATTAATAAAAGGAGCGTATGTGAAAGCCTGGTGGAGATAATAATCTCGGAAACAGCCGCTGAAAACTGCTCGCTTATGCTTCTTTCAAACGACAGGCAACATCTGATCCTGACCGCAGCCATGAGCCAGTCGGACAGCAAACCTGCCTACTTTTCCCCTGAAGATTCACCACGAATAATGAGAGTCGGCGAAGGGATTGCCGGAAACGTTGCTCTAAGCAACAGCGAACAATTTGTTGTCGATACCGGGAATTCCGAATTGTTCATGCATTTCCCAGACGGCAGAGAGGACATAAACTCCCTATACTGCCTCCCTATCTCTGGCAAGCAGGGACTCTTGGGGGTGCTAAACCTCAGTCATCCCTACACCGGATCTCTCCTTTGGGAGAATAAGAAGGTGCTTGAGATCGTCACGCGCGAAACGGCGCTTGCCCTTTCCAATATCCAGATTTTTTACGACATAAGAGAATTCACTGGAAAGCTTGAGCAGGCCGGAGAAGATGCCGCTCTTGCCGCAAAGATGACCGCGCTAAGCGATCTGGCAGGGGGTCTGGCCCACGAGATAAACAATCCCATCGCCATAATACATGGCAACGCTGAAGACATGCTGGAAAGGATAGAATCCGATGATGTGCCGGATGCCGACACTACCAAGGAAACGCTGCAAACGATTATAGATTCAGCCAAGCGCTGCTCTTCCATTATCGAAAGCATACTTGAGTTTGCGAAACCTGTTCCTCATTCATTCAAGGAATGCTCAGTCGATGAGATAGTGTCCAGCAGCTTGAATAAATACCAATCAAGTGGAAATGGAGAAAAAGTCGAAATTTCAGTCAATGGTAACGGTCTTGGGTCGAACATAACCACAAGCCCTGTCCATCTGTCGCGCGTGCTTATTAATCTGCTTGATAACGCGATTGAAGCGTCCAAGCATGGATCAAAAAGAGAAAAAGTGGAATTAGCTGTTGAAAAACGCGACCAAACTATTATTTTCAGCATTACGGATTATGGAAGAGGGATTCCAAAGGAGAATTTCTCAAAGATATTCAATCCGTTCTTTACCACGAAAGAGCCAGGCAAGGGGCCGGGCATGGGACTTACAATCTCATACCTGCTGACGAGAAAATTAGGCGGGAATATTTTTGCGAATTCGGATACCGGAAAAACTACTTTTACGGTATCCTTGCCATTATAGTGTGAGGAGAAAGGGAGATAAATGACGGACAAGATCAGGCTATTGATTGTTGATGACGAGGAGATGTTCAGAAAACTTCTTCTTGAACGATTTTCGAAACAGGAATTCGAAACTACCGGATGCGCCAGCGCCGAAGAAGCGCTCGACGTAATTACAAAAAAGGAATTCGATGTAGGCATTTTCGACATGAGGATGCCGGGGATGGACGGAATCGACCTGTTCAAGACAATCCGGAAATCGCATCCGCATTTCGAAACAATAATCCTTACAGGGGCCGCGTCTGTCGACACCGCGATCGAAGCGCTGAAACATGGCGCATACGATTACCTTACCAAACCCTGCAAGCTCTTTGAGCTTGAGCTGATAGTTCATAAGGCGTACGAAAAGAAAATGCTCTCGTTCGAAAATACAAGGCTGAGAAATTCGATTACCGCTGAAAACCGCAACTACAAGATCATCGGTGACAGTGAAAAAACCCAGGAGCTGAAAAAGCTCGCCGAAAGAGTGGCGTCGTCACGCGCTCCGATATTGATTACAGGAGAATCAGGCGTGGGGAAAGAGTATCTCGCAAGGTGCATACACCAGATGGGCAAATCAAAGGATTCGCCGTTCATATCCGTAAGCTGTGGCTCACAGCCTCACGGCATCCTTGAAAACCAGCTCTTCGGCCACGAAAAGGATGCATTCGCCGATGCGGTCAGCGCAAAAACAGGGTGGCTTCAGCTTGCCGAAGGGGGGACGATCTTTCTTAATGATATTGAGGAGATCCACCAGTCGACGCAGGTGAAACTGAACCATTACCTCGAGACAGGCGCCTTCCAGATGGTCGGGGGCCATTCAGACATTCGTTCAAATGTCAGAATCATCGCCGCCACTGAAAATGTGCTTCGGGATATGGTACTGAAAAAGAATTTCAGGGAAGACCTTTATTACAAACTTAGCGTTATAACGATCGAAGTCCCCCCCCTGCGTGACAGGAAGGAAGATATACCAAGCATAATCGAAATGTCCCTTCAGCATAAACAGGATATGGGGAACGGAAAAAAATTCTCGAACAAGGCTATCAACGCAATGCTTAAATACGATTGGCCCGGCAACATAAGGGAACTTATCGCCGTTGTTGAGAGGGCAACAATGGTCGCGAGCAAAAGGACTATTCAGGCCAAGGATATTCCGCTTTCAATCGAAAACAAGACGAAGAAAAACAAGCTCCGCCATCTCCTTTCCCTGAGCGATATAGAGAAAGAACACATCCTGTATGTGCTGAACGCAACCGGCGGAAATATCTCGCGGGCCGCTAGAATTCTCGGTATAAGCAGGCCTAAACTGTACAGAAAAATAGAGCAATATAAAGCGGGGGTCTGAAGCAACTGTCAATTCCGCTATTACGGCAATGAACCGATACCGGGATTGACACCTATGCCTTTACGCAGTCTACATACCAGAGGCAGTTTGTCCTCTGGCAATTATAGCCGACATCCCGCCTGAAACAGTCTTCGTTCCCTTCGGCAAGTTGTATAGTCCTGATCAGATCATCTTTCTTCGTGAATTTTGACACTGACTGAATACCAAGCGTCTTCGCGAACTCCCTGATCTCTTCCATTTTCATAAAAACCACCCGGAGAAATGTTTAAAAACAAAAGGGCAGAGCAATGCAGGGTGACTCGTCGTAAACTACCCTTTGTACCATTGTACAGCATAAGCAGGAATAAGGCCCTATTTCAATTTCCACTACTTCCTCAGGATTTACTGCCGTGTTCCACGGTGATAACAACATGCCCCTTCTTGTGCCCTTTGTCGACGTATCGATGAGCCTCGACAATCTGATCCAACGAATAACGTCTATCTATGACAGGTTTGATCTTTCCCAGCTCAACTAGCTCTGAGAGGAAAATCAGATCTTCGCCTTTCAAGCCTGTTGAAGATTTTTCAGAAAGATATACACCTTTTATTTTTAACGATCTTTTACATAATGAACGCGAAATCTTGCCTACCGAATCAAATACAACATCATAGATTTCACCATTATTGGTAAAATCCTCTTTTGTGTAATCGATGACCTTTTCCGCTCCCAAAGATTTTACCAATTCCAAATTTGAAGTACTGCATACTCCCGTAACATTGGCCCCAAGATACCTGGCAAGTTGTACAGCGTAAGTCCCCAAGCTCCCAGAAGCACCATAGACAAGGACCTTTTGACCACTCTGGATATTCGCTTTTCCAAGTATGCTCACGACTGTAAGCCCTCCGGCAGGAATAGCGGCAGCTTCCTCAAAAGTAATATTGGGTGGCTTTAATGCAATCAAACCATTCCTTAGCGCCCCACCATCTTCACGCATACATTTGTACTCGGCATAAGCGCCAAATCCGAAACCAGTAAAGGCAAATACCTGATCGCCTATCTTGAATCGTTTAACCTCTTCACCAACTGCTTCAACTTCTCCTGCCAGCTCCATCCCTAATATCTTTACTCTTTTGGGCCTTAGGAGGCCATTAAAAAGCCTCGCAACAAACGGCTCAGGCTTTCGCATTCTTGTGTCGCCTCGATGTGCCGTTGTAGCGAAAATTTTGATGAGTATTTCATTCTTCTTAGGTGTGGGTTTTTCTATCTCTTTTATATGGAGAACCTCAGGTAGCCCGTATCTTTCATATACAATCGCTTTCATGAATACCTTTCCTATGGACTACTTCACAAATTAAGACCCCTCGACTGATAATATCTTACGCCAGAACAGAAGATTATCCGAATGAAGAGCAGAATATATACAAAATGAATTGAAACCAAAAACAGACCTCCCTCGACAGGCTCGGGACACCATTTGACGTATTTCAGTCCACCAACACACACAAACACCCATGGCCCGCCATGAGCAAACCACGCGCAAAGCGTGGGGTGTGTCTAATGATGGAGGCGAGGGGAGCAGGTCACTCTCGCGTTGCTCCTGCAACGCTCGCTCGACCCCGATTCGCCGACTAAACAGACTTCCTGTCTGTTTGCGCTCCCTCTTCGGTCGCGCCGTCGGCTCACTTTCAACTCCCAAAACAATACAAAAAAACAGAAAGCCCGGATGGGCTTTTGTTTTTTTGGTGGAGGCGAGGGGAGTAGGTCACTCTCGCGTTGCTCCTGCAACGCTCGCTCGACCCCGATTCGCCGACTAAACAGACTTCCTGTCTGTTTGCGCTCCCTCTTCGGTCGCGCCGTCGGCTCACTTTCGACTCCCAAAACAATACAAAAAAACAGAAAGCCCGGATGGGCTTTTGTTTTTTTGGTGGAGGCGAGGGGAGTCGAACCCCTGTCCGAAAACCTTCTCACGGAGAGACTACATGCTTAGTCTTTAATTGTTTTCTCGCATTCATCGTGCCTAAAGACAGGTCGTCTCAAATGCCAGCAACTAAAATCTCGCCCCCTGCCAAGTTGCCTGACAGGGAACCATCCCGAATTTGTATAACATCCTTTGCGGCGCCTCGGGAGGGCTACACAAAGAACGTAGCCGGCTTAAATTAAGCGGCTAAAGCGTAATCAAAATCGTTGGCGATTATGATTTTTTCCACATTTTTACGAGGCGTGGACCTCGACATGCCTCTTCCGGGATACGAATTCCCGTCGAAACCGTTACGCCCCCGGTTTCTTTGTCTCTACAAGTATAATAGCATAACGTTAGAAAACCGAACATAAAGGAGGACTATTAATGAACACTGGATACGGATTCTCGAAAACCGTCAAAATGACCTTCGCCGATGCCGAGGCAAAAGTGCGCAACACCCTGAAAGAACGTGGCTTCGGGATACTGACCGAGGTCGATGTAAAGAAAACTCTCAAGGAGAAAATTAACGCCGAATTCATGCCATACAAGATCCTCGGTGCCTGCAACCCCCCGTTCGCGCATAAGTCATTAAACGCTGAGAGGGAAATCGGGCTCATGATGCCGTGCAACGTGATCGTCTATGAGGACGAAAAAGGGGTACACGTCAGCGCCGTTGACCCGAAGGCTGCCATGGGGATGATAAAGAATCCTGAACTCGAAAAGGTTGCCGGTGAAGTAAGCGCGAAGCTGAAAGAGGCTATCGAAGCGGTCTGATCAACATAATAAATCCTTCCCTTTTATACAGGAAGGTGTCACCCGCTATTGCGGGGGGCGGAAGGGTTATCCTTTAATGAGAACCACCCCTGCGCCCCTCCTTGCGCTTCGCAAGGAGGGGATCAATTGGATATATAGCACTTTCCGGCCAATATGCTCGCCAACATACATGCATTCCTAAATAAAAAGGTTTTACCCTTGATACGGAAGCTAGGCTACTTCCCCGCCTCCTAATCTTACAAAAGGCCAGGGTAGCTGATTCGTCCCTTGGGGGATGCGGGAAGAAGAGAACTACCGAGAAATCGGCGGGGGCGTTACCTTGCCGAGAACGGCGCCGCTCTTTGCGCCAGTGACGCGGGGAAGATTGCCCGACAACCCTTCAAGCGTGCGATGCGCCAGTATCGCCATCAGCACCGCTTCAACCGACTTTTCACCGATGCCGTAATCCGCCGTCGTCGCCACGCTGCCCCTGTCGCCTAGCGCCCTCCGCAACTCTTCCATCACAGCCTTGTTGAACGCGCCGCCGCCGCACACAATCCAGCGCACCTCGTAGAACGGCTGAAAAAATTTCAACGCCTGCCTAACCGCCGAATGCGCCGTTACAGCGGAAAGTGTTCGCAGAAAATCGGACTCCTTCACCTTGCGAAATTTTTTCAGCAACTCCTCAAAGTACGCTTCGCCAAAAATCTCCTTGCCGGTAGACTTCGGCGGCTTCTTTCTGAAGAACGGATGGGACATGCAGTGATCGAACATCCCCTCATCGACCTCCCCCTTCAGGGCTCTCTTTCCGTCCTTATCATACGCGTCGCTCCCTTTGCTGAAATGCGCGGTCGCAAGATCGAGTAGGGAGTTCGCCGGGCCGGTATCGAATCCCCAAACCTTCTCCATCTCCCCTTTCACCGGCAGATATGTGACGTTGCTTATCCCGCCAAGATTATGGATTATCCTCGCTTCGCTCTCACTCCTGAAAAGAATATAGTGCGCCATCGGCGACAGCGGCGCCCCCTCCCCCCCCGCGGCAATATCCGCGGTGCGAAAATCGGAAACAACTGTCCGTCCGGTCAAAGCCGCTATCTCCGCCGACTCCCCTATCTGGAGGGTTGACGAAATATTCCCTTTTGCGTTTCCAGGCTGGTGGCGTATCGTCTGCCCGTGTGAGCCGATGAAATCGACATCTTCAAGCGGTATTCCGTTCTTCCCGCAAAGCTCCAGCGCCGCCTTGCCGAACAGTTTCCCCAGCTCCGCGTTGAGACTGCATATCAGCTCCGCCGGGCCGTCCGGCCTCGATACACGGGCGATATCATCGCGAATCTTTTTCGGGTACGGGAGGAATCCGCTTGCTTTAAGTTCGATCCCCCCTTTGTGGAACCGGACGAGCGCGCTGTCAATTCCGTCGCCGGATGTACCGGACATGAGCCCTATTCCAAATTTTTCGGTCATAACGGATTAAGATTATCACAAAAGAAAACCGTAACCCCCCTCTTTTACTCACACTCAAATGCCGATACATATCGAAGAGATTTATACTTAGGAAAATAGACGCAAAAACCAACACGAAAGGGTGTGCTAGAATTTGAAAATGTCATCAACTAGAGTTTTGCTTGTAGCACCCGCTGGCGATCTGGCGCACATACTAACCCCCGATCTCGGGATAGGATTCGTCGCCTCCGCGCTCCGTCATGCCGGTTACCAGGTCGATTTCATCGATATAAAGCGCGACAGGATATCAAATGAAAAACTTGCCGAGACCATAAGGAAGAACGATTATCTGATGGTCGGCGTGAAAGCCTTTTCTCCGTTTCTCCCCGAGGTGAACATGGTGATAGATACTATCAAGGAAGCGTCCCCCGGAATAAAAGTGATCCTCGGCGGCCCCCACCCGACATACGCATGGGACAAGGCGCTGAAGTCGTGCCCGAACGCGGATATCGGCATCATCGGCGAAGGGGAGATACCTGTAGTGAAAATTGCGGATGCCATACGCGCCGGGAAGGGTTTCGAAGGTATCGAATCCATTTCATACAAGGACGGAGATGAAATAAAAGCGAGCAGGCCAAGCGGTAACTTTCAAAGCCTGGAGAACCTCCCTATTCCGGCGTGGGATCTTATGGATCCCCGCCTATATCTCGATTACGAAAACTTCTGGTACTTCAGCAAAGGGGAAACAGTTGCCAATATCTCTATCAGCAGGGGGTGCCCTTTCTCCTGCGCGTTCTGCTCCGACTTCATGAACTACGGCAAGAAGGTGCGCTACAGGAACATGAAGCACGTCATCGAGGAGATACAGAGACTGCAGGAGTATTACGGCGTTGATGAACTCCACATCACCGATTCGATCTTCACCGTGAACAGGAAATACGCATACGAATTCTGCGAGACACTTATACGGAAAAGGATAAAGATACACTGGGCGACGATCGACGGGACACGGCTCGATACGCTTGATGCTCCCCTGCTCCGCGCGATGGAGGAGTCGGGCTGTTACGGCACGTCGGTCGGCATAGAGAGCGGTTCCGAAAGAATCCTCGAATTCATGAAAAAGGGGATCACAAAAGAAAAGATAGAAGAGAAGGTACACCTGATAAAGGATACTACCAATTTCCTCGTGCAGGGGTACTTCATTCTCGGATATCCGACCGAAACACTGGAGACGATGAACGAGACCATAGATTTCGCGGTGAAGCTTCCGCTGGACATGGCGGCCTTCTCCCCTTTCCGTCTCACACCCGGGACGGAGATAGCGCACTATCTCGAACAGCACGAGCCTGAATCGGCCCCCGACTGGAGCGGACAGACGATGGAGAGAATACGCTACTTCCCGAAGGGGGTCACGCCTGAAGAGATGAAAGCCATTCACAAGAAGGCGTACCGCGCCTTCTACTTCCGCCCCCACATGGTTTGGAAATACCTGAAATTCGCCAAGGGGAAAAAACAGTTCAAGATACTCGCCAGCAAAATGAAAAAGAGAATTTTCGGCTAGAACCCTTTAACTGACTGGAAGAGCACGAAGAGAAAACAGAGGATAAAGCCGATAACCGGCTCCCCTTTCCGTCCACACGTACGTGCCGCTTGAGGAGTGGCGTATATATTTAGTATCGTGCGGCGATGAAGCATGTACCGCGCACCGTTTTCACACTCGGCCTGGTAAGCCTCTTTACAGACATATCCGCCGAGATGATCTACCCGCTTCTTCCGCTCTTCCTCACGTCGGTACTGGGAGCGGGGGCGGCCGCCATCGGTATCATCGAAGGTGTAGCCGAAGCCACAGCATCCCTCCTGAAGGTCTTTTCGGGGATATGGTCCGACAGGGTGCAGAAGAGAAAACCGCTCATCCTTGCGGGATACGGACTAGCGGGAGCCGTAAGACCGCTGATCGCTTTCGCCTCCACATGGTTCGCTGTCCTGATGCTCCGGTTTTTCGACAGGATAGGGAAAGGGATAAGGACATCCCCGCGCGACGCGCTGATAGCCGACGTTACCCATCCCGAATCGAGGGGGAGCGCGTACGGCATCCAGCGCGCAATGGATCACTCGGGGGCCGTCATCGGGCCGCTTATCGCCAGCGCGATCCTTACCTTCACCGCAATAGAGATGAGAAGCGTATTCCTCCTTGCCGCGATCCCCGCCGCGATATCCTTCCTCATCCTCCTTTTCGGCGTGAAGGAAGAAGCGGTGCACAATGACCGGCAAAAAATTAATTCAGACAGCTTTTTCCAGTGGCGAAGTTTCAGCAAGGACTTCAAGCGCCTCCTTGCGGCAATACTGATATTCACTCTCGGAAACTCCACGGACGCGTTCCTCCTTCTCCGCCTGTACGAATCGGGCGTTCAATCCGGTTACATAGCGGTGCTCTGGTCGGCGCATCATGTCGTGAAAGCAGTCACCACCTATTACGGAGGGCTTTATACCGACAGGCTGGGACGGCGTTTCATGATACTGGCCGGGTGGCTTATCTACACTCTGGTCTATTTCGGATTCGCAGTAACCGATTCACCGACCGGGCTGATACTCATCTTTCTTTCATACGGCATTTATTTCGGGTTTACGGAACCGTCGCAAAGGGCGCTGGTGGCGGACCTTGTCCCAGCGCACCTGAGGGGGACGGCATTCGGGTATTACCACTTGACTGTCGGCATTGGAGCGTTGCCTGCGAGCGTGATGTTCGGCCTTATCTGGCAGACGTGGGGCGCTCCGTCGGCGTTCCTTACAGGCTCATGCCTTGCGCTTGTCGCCTGCGGAATGCTGATGTTCGTCCATAAAGCCGACACCTGATGTCGGAAGCGATCACTTCACCATGAGGTCGCGCAGGTTGGCGAAACGCCGTATCTCCTGCAGTGTCGTCGTGCCGGCCCTGAGACGTTTCAGCACGATGAACCCTAGCTTGATGAAATTCATTACCCACGCAAAACCTACAAGGGGCGCAGGGAACTTCTTAAGCAACCATGATTTCGAAAGGAGTTTTATGAACGGCTTCGGCACGAAATCCTTTGTTAACAGCGATATCAGCGCGAGCCAGAACCTGTCTTCAGCCGACCTCTTATAGGTTAACGAAACCTCCCACTGGAAGAGGGAGTTGTCGGCATAACCTTCCACATCCTCCGTCTTTATATACCCCTCTTCCAATAGCTGTTTCGTAAGAGGGGTTTTCGGCATGTGAGTAAGGGATACGACGATCAGCGAATAGGGTCGCGGCACCTGGAGCATGAACTCGAAATTCTTCCTCTTGTCCTCGCTTGTCTCCAGGGGATTGTCAATTATCAGGTCATAATTGCTATTCACGCCGTGTCGGGTCAATATGCGAGTGGCATTAAGAACCTTTTCGTTCGACAGCCTTCGTCCGTAAAGGTCGTTCGATACCCTTTCAGAGCCGCTTTGAATCCCCATATCAACCGTGTACATACCGGCTGAAACCAGCTTCGCCACGAGATTATCGTTTATATGATGAGGATGCAGGAACGCGTCAAACGGGACGCCAACCTGTCGCCCGTATTTCTCAACGAATTCCTCTGTCCATTTTTTATTCGTCGCAAAAAGCTCGTCATAAAACTTGACGCGCCTTACATCCATGATCTTCTGCGCCGCCTTTATCTCGGAAATAATTCTATCAATGTTGCCAAGCCTGATGTATTTGGAATTCGCCTTAGGGAAAAACGAATTCATGCAGAAATTGCAGGCATGGGGACATCCGCGCGAGCCGACCATCGACAGCGAAGTATCGTTAAGAATAGGATCGCCCTTTATAACTTCCCCGCCGCGTGTATGGTACTTCCCCGGCGCGTCATAGTGGATTATCGGGAGATCGTTGATATCGACCCACTCAGTCATCCCGTTTTTTATAATGCCGCCGTCCGGCTTTTTCAACCAAAGACCCTGTATACCTGTGATGTCGCTCCCCTCTTCAAGCCCTTTCATGAAACTCAGGAGAGCCTTCTCCCCGTCACCGACGCAAGCCGCGTCCGCGTACTCCATTGTTTCATCGGGGCAGGAGGTCGGATCGATGGAACCGCAGATGACAGGCACGCCAAGCTCCTCGCGGATGACGGGCGCTATCAGCTTCGCCAGCTTCCTGTATGACGATGTGACCGACAGGCCGACAAAGTCGACCTTGTGTTCCCTGAACAGGTTGATGACATTCTTGAGTTCGTGCGGCTTCGGATAGCGGAAGTAGTTCCTCTTCAAATCCTCGTAAAAGAGCTCCACACACTCGTAGCCCGCATTCCGAAACGTAGCGCCAAGGTTTCGTATCCCGAGCGATTCATAGCAGAACAGGGCCATAAGGCCGATAACCGGTTTTTTCCCGTGAAGATTCAATTCCAGGAATGATGGTGCGTTTTTATGTGACATGCTACTTGGCATAATCGGCAATTATCGCAAAAACTGAAGTAAAAGGCCGCATTGCCTCAATTATTAAATTCAATTTGCTTTTCCTCATTTAACGATGATATCCCTCAAATTGGCATGCCTTCTTATCTCCTGGAAAGTAATGGTACCAAGGCGGAGTCTTTTTAGCACCATAAGCGAGAGTTTAACGATATTCGCTGTCCATGCGAAAAAGATAAGCGGAGCGGGAAACATTTTCAGCAATCCGATCTTCGACAGCATCTTGATGAATGGTTTGGGGATGAAATCCTTCGTAAGAAGAGAAATAAGCGCAAGCCAGAACCTCTCTTCAGCAGGCCTGTTATGCGTAAGTGAAACTTCCCACTGGTAAAGAGTATGGTCGTTTCTCCCTTCCACATCGTCTTCAGTGATATACCCATCATCCAGAAGTTTTTTCGTGAGTGCTGTTCCGGGAAGATGCGCAACGGAAAAGATGAATAGCGTAAACGGCCTCGGTATCTGGTAAAGAAATTCGAAGTTGGCCTTTCTGTCTTCCGGTGTCTCCAGCGGGTTATCGATAAGGAGGTCATAATTCGCGGTAACGCCGCTTCTGTTTATTACCTTTATCGACTCAAGCACACGTTCATTCGATATGCCTCTCCCATACACCTCATTCGCCATCCTCTCCGATCCGCTCTCGATCCCCATTGAAATTATCGAAGCCCCGGCGGAAACAAGTTTTTGCATTAATGGTTCGCTTACATGGTGAGGATGAAGAAAGGCGTCGAACGGAAGGTTAATTTCCGCCCGGTATTTCTCCACGAACTCATCCGTCCATTTTTTATTGGTGGCGAAAAGCTCGTCGTAAAACTTTATCCGCCTGACGTCCATGTATCTCTGCGCCATCTTTATCTCTGCAATGACGTTGTCGACTTTTCTCATCCGCAGGAAACCTTTCGAAGACTCCACGAAAATCGGATTCGAGCAGAACGAACAGCTGTGGGGGCACCCTCTCGCCGAGATGACGGTAAGCACCGGATCCTTTATCATCGGATCGCCTGGAAATACCTCCCCGCCACGAGTATGGAACTTGCCCGGCACGTTATACTCCGGGTCGGGGGTCACATTAACGTCAACCCACCCGGCCCATCCGTTATCAACGATGGAACCGTCCTCTCTCCTTAACCATATTCCGCTGATATTGCCCGCTCCCTCACCCCTCTCCATAGCTTTTAGCAGGGAGACGATGGCGACTTCTCCATCGCCGACACAAACCGCGTCAGCCGATTCCAATGAATCCTCGGGGCATATCGTTGGGTGCATTGAGCCCCAAATGACAGGTATTCCAAGCTCCTCCCTGATGGCTTCGGATAGGAGCGCCGCCATCTTCCTGTAGGACGAGCGCACCGATATCCCGACAATGTCCACCCCTTCGTTGCGCAAAAGGTTTACGAACGGCATCAACTCGTGGCGTTCCGGATAGCGGAAAAAATTTCTTTTTGCGTCCTCGAAATATATTTCAAGGCACCTGTATCCGGCCTTGCGTACAGCCGCGCCGAGGTAGCGCACCGCGAGCGATTCATAACCGTAAAGATTCATGAATGCAATCACAGGCTTTTGGTTTTTTGGCCTGTACTTTTCGAGCGGAACGAATCCCGTATCTGTACCGGTGCGGTTTTCGGCAAGACTACCGGTCATGACTGGTTTCCTTTATAGACATCTTTCCTTCTTCTGCTTGATTTCAGGATTAAAAAAAGTGTACCCGGAGCCATCTTAACATTATTTTCAGTTTCATTATGGAGTTCAGCTCCATCATAATTTTCATTATGACCTTTGGCCTAAGGAAGAAACGCCTGTGCGCTTTCTGCTTTATGGCGTTCAGTTTCCTTACCGGCAGGCTGTGCATCGGCGAAGTCCCTTCTACCGCCTTGTGCTCGGACCACTGGTAGAGATTCGGCAGGTTTCTGATGACGTTCCAGTATTCCGGATGTTCACGTAAAAGCTCCTCCGAATCGGAAGTCCCCGGAAGAAATACGTAAACTGAAAACGATGCGAGGTCTATCGGCAGTTCGGTCGCAAAGCGTACAGTCTCCTCCATCTCTTCTTCCGTCTCGGTGGGGAAACCGATTATGAAAAAGCCGAGAATCTTTATTTTCGTATTCTCCTTTACTATCCCGATCTGACGCATGATCTTTTCGCGCGTCAGCCCCTTCCCGACCTTCTTGAGTATCCTGTCACTCCCAGACTCGATGCCGACCGCTATGTAGCGGCAACCTGCCTTATACATGAGCGAGATTGTCTCAGCATCTACGCCGTTCAGATGGAGACCCTGCGGACAGCTCCACTCTACCTCTATCTTCTCGTCGATTATTCTCCTGCAAAGCTCCGCGGTGTACTCCCTGTTCGTGAGGAAGTTGTCGTCCACGAATTCGATAGACCTCACGCCGTATTCGCCCACGAGCATCTTCATCTCTTTTATGATGTTGTCTATCTTCCTGAAGCGAACCTTCCTACCGAGGAACTTGAAGCTGCTGCAGAACGAACACCTGAAAGGGCATCCCCTGCTCGATACTATATGCGCCACCGGCCAGCCGGTCGTATAAAACGAGTATGGTTCGCGCGACGAATAATCGCCCGGTTTCACAAGCGACCAATCGGGGAGACCGTGGAAATCCATGTCGACCTCGAAATCCGGCTCGTTGTGAAAAATCCGCTCGCCGTCGCGCCATATGAGACCGAACACCTCTTCCTTGCCGGGCTTGCCGCTAGCGATATTCCTTACGAACATCGGAAACGACCGGATCGCCTCTCCGGCAATACCGTAGTCGAGATCCGGGAGATCCTCCATAACCTCTTCCGGAGCAAGTACCGAAACATGCGGCCCCCCCGCCAGCGTGATGGTTTCAGGAGAGCGTTGCTTTACATGTTTAATGCACTCGGCGGCGGAAGCGAGATGAAGGCTGAAAATCTTGAAGCCTACGATGTCGAACGGCTCCCTTTCGTATATGAAATCCCTGAAATCACTTACGGAGTAATTCCTGTTAATGCAGTCGAGCACTTCTATTTCGTACCTAATGCCGTAAGGAGCGAGTGAACGGAGCGAACCGGCCAGGTAGGCTACAGCCAGCTCGGGGGACCATTGGGCCATTGCCGGGGCTGGCGGTATTACCAGCAGTATCCTTTTAATGCCATAGGTGGGGCTTGAACCTGCAGTCGGAGAGCTACTTGGATAAATTCTACCTGCTTCTACGGTCATGCACTCTCCAATAATCCCAAATAATGGCAACTCTCAAGAACTGAAAATGTGAAAGGACACAATTTCCCGAACATATAGATTCTAGCAGAATACAGATATTCCAGCGCTAGAACTACTGATAACAGTAACATAATCGGCCTGTTACAGAAAAAACTATAGGCAAACGCTGAATTTTGTCGCATTTATTTACATTTATATTTTCGGATACTTTTTAACAGCATATGACACGTTTTCGTATCACATGCGAAAAAACATGTAGTCCCTTGGTTTTTTTGGATATTATTGGAATGATCAAATTGTCTGCGGTATTTATAATGCAGTACAACCTCTATAAAGAACGAACTCGTTTCATCTATATTATTGAATTTGTGGCCTAAACCTAAACAATGACCCAATGGCATGTACTTTGCATAAATATGTGAGTGAAACGATGCAATGTCGTTTCAAGATAACCCTCTAACCTCCCCTTAGAGATTTGGGAGGCGTCCCCCCGACGCCTCCCTTTTTTTTTATGAAAATTTACTATTCCTGATTTTCGACATACTTTTTACATCTCGTGCCGATATATAAATTTTGGCGTTATCGTCTAATATAGAGAGTAGAACAAATTCATTGTGATTTTTTAGGCAACCTTTTAAAAGTGGAGCATTAGAGATGGGCCCCGGAGAGAGTGGCGTTGCTACGGCGGATATTTTGGAAGAACATCTCGATAAAAAAATACGCCTCTTCATTTTCGATAAAAGCACCCTTTCCCAATCTGAAAACTTTCTTCGAGCTCTGAAATTCAACAACGTGGAGGTCTCACCCGTTCCTGCATCGTATATAAGCGCGATCCAGCAACTTTATCTTCTTTTAAAAAAAGATGACGACTTGATACTGGTAAACCCGCCACTAACGGTTGTCAATGGTAAAACGAAAATCAAAAAGGATATTACCGAATATTTTTCCGAGTTGAAACGCCTCGTCCACCAGAAATCTAAGTCCGATTCCATAGAGCTTCTTTCAAAGTGCGTTCCGATCTTTCCAGAGGCAAACATGCTTCAGATAAGGGAAAAACTGCTTCTTTCACTTGCGGAATTCGGGATTACCGGCGCATTCATACTCAAACAGCAGGAATCCCTAATAGGCCTAAGCCAGGCCGCGCAGAAAGAGAAAAAGGCAGAATTAATGGCGGAACGTTTCAACGAGATCAGGACATACCTGATAGATCACTTTTCCACAAATCCAGACGACGCCATAAAGAACATCAGGCTCAAGATGGATGAGAAGGAACTTACCAGGAAAAAGAAGGAATCCCAGAAGTGGATGAGCCAGGCCGAAGAGTATAAAAAGACAAAAAATTATGAAGAGGCCATAAACTGCTACAAAAAGGCGATTGACGCATATCCAAAGGATCCGGCAGCTTACATGGAAAGCGGCAAGACCTATGTGAGGATACAGAAATATTCCCGCGCCCTGGAACGATTTAAGCAGGCAAGCGAAATATCCGAAGATTTGCCAACACCAAACCAGGAGATAGGCAACCTTAGAATTACACAAGCCAGGGAGATGATCGCAAAAGGGGCCAATCCTGAAAATCCACAGGTAAAAGAACTTCTAAGAGATGCTATCGATAATT